>CBIHRH010000085.1:0-11172 GCA_966212365.1 uncultured Emticicia sp.
CGCTCATTCAGCGCGCTTGCCGGGACTTTAAGGCATCAAAGAAAATGAACGAATTGTGGTCGTTTAAAAATGACCCATTATTGAGTCAGCTTCCCAAAAAATGGTTTGAAGCCCAGGAACTCAATGGTACAACCTATATTTTCTGCCCGAAAGTCTTAAAGAATCACTATTCTTTTACCGTAACAGATTCTACTGTCTTAGTCAGCAAAGGCGTAGGGCCGGATACCTATTTCATTAAATCAGTGCAGAATTCTTCTAATGGCATTATCATTGACTGTTTTCAGGGAGTGAAATTCACTGTGAAAGTTCTGGATGAAAAAACGAAATTAGCTATCTGGAAAATGGAGAACAAAAGCGTTGATAACACTGTGCTTTATCGACTTTCTATTCCGCTGGATAGTTTTCAGCATTATAATATGATTGTAAATCATAGTGCCGAAGATAAAATTCCTGATGATTTAGTTTTTGATGAGATTGATTTTGAGGGGATATTGTCTATGCCAAGTAGCCTGTCGGTTCAGAGTTTTATACATACCGGTAACTAATCATTACAATTAACTGATTGATAGTATCAGCTATTCAATAATTTACCCGTACATTCGTTAGAGAATCTGAATGGGAAATTTCCTCGAATTTATTCCGAACTTTGTCCCTACATTACTACCTTAAAATATCAATGAAATCTCTATTTTCTCTGATTTTTATTCTGCTCGGCATATCTGTTTATGCGCAAAATAAGGATGCCTATTCTTTGGCAGTCAACGATTTTGATAATAAAATCAAGGTAATCGGCCCAACTGCTCAACTGATAGATGTGCGTACACCCTCCGAATTTGCTATTGCGCATATCAAACGTGCAGCAAATATTAATTTCACGGATGATGATTTTGAAGATTTAGTCAAAAAGAGATTAGATAAAACCAAGCCTGTTTTTTTATATTGTTTTTCGGGGAAACGCAGTGCAGATGCAGCAGCTTTTCTGCGTACTTTAGGTTTTAAAGAGGTATATGACCTCAACGGAGGCTTTGCTCAATGGACAGCCTCAAGTAAACCTTATGTATCAACCAGTACTGACACCAAGCCTATCGCTGCATTAACCTTACAGAATCTTGACGATATAGTGAGAACCAATGAAGTAGTATTGATTCACTTTTATACCGATTGGTGCGATGTATGTAAAAAAATGACTCCCCTACTCAATAAAATTGCGGATGAAAATAAACAGATAAAATTCCTGAAAGTTGATTCGGAGAAAAATGATATTATAGCCTCCGTGTTTAAAGTAGAAGAAAATCCGACTTATATCATTATCAAAAAAGGCAGGCGGACATGGAGTGCCACCGGAGAGATCAGCGAACAGGAATTGAAAGAAGTGCTACAGAAATTGAATAAAATATAAATGCGAAAGGCTTCGAAGTTGATTCGAAGCCTTTTTTATGTATCACGATTTTTTAAATCGTTCTTAATGTTCTACTAAAATACGATTTAAAAAATCGTGATACACTAGATATTCATCTTTTTCAACTCTTTCACTGCAAAGTCTGCTGCGCGAGCAGTTAATGCCATATAAGTTAATGATGGGTTTACGCAAGAAGCAGAAACCATCGCTGCACCGTCAGTAACAAATACATTTGGAGCTCCCCACACCTGATTGTTGGCATTCAGTACAGATGTTTTCTTGTCTCTACCCATACGGGCAGTACCCATTTCGTGAATGCCAATACCCGGATTCTTGCTCATATCGTTATAAGAATTGATATTTTTCAACCCGGCAGCTTCCAACATTTCTGCGGCTTCGTTCTGCATAGCTTCACGCATTTTTATAGCGTTTTCACCCCAGGCCGCATCAAATTGTACTACTGGTAAACCCCATTTATCTTTATCATTTGATAAAGTAAAGCGGTTGTTTTCATCAGGTAATGTTTCGCCGAAACCACCGATTCCGAATGTCCATTGGCCAGGAGTAGTGATTGATTCTTTGAAATCTGCGCCAAATCCTTCCTTGTAGTTTCCTCTACCCCAACCTTCACGGCTGGCACCTCCCTGGTAGCCAAAGCCTCTCACAAAGTCTTTTCTCTTATCGCTACCCCAGTTAGTAAAGCGAGGAATATATACACCATTGGCACGACGACCGTAGTAGTACATATCTTCCATACCTTCGAAAGTACCTGATGCACCAACGGCTAAGTGGTGGTCCATTATATTTCTTCCGAGCTGGTCAGACTCATTACCTAAGCCATTCGGGTGAGTCTTAGATTTCGACTGCATCATAATCCATGCTGAATTAATCGCTGAGGCATTCAGGAAGATAATTTTTGAAAAGAAATCCATCTGCTCATTGGTATTCTGGTCGATGGTTTTTACACCAACTGCTTTACCTTTTTCATCGTCAAAGATTACCTGATACACAATCTTATCGGCCATTAAAGTCAGGTTACCTGTTTTATTTGCAGCGGGCAACGTACCCGATTGTGTACTGAAATACGCACCAAACTGGCAACCACGCATACAGGCATTCTGGTATTGGCACGAAACACGCCCTAATTCAGTTTGTATCTGCGTAGGTTTAGTGATATGCGCAGCACGGCCAATAGTCACATGGCGACCATTGAATTTCTTCTGGATAGAATTACGTACTTCTTTCTCTACGCAGTTCATTTCCATACCCGGCTGGAAGTTACCATCAGGCAATACATCCAATCCTTCTTTATAACCACTAACCCCGATGAAAGTCTCTACATAACTATACCATGGTGCTATATCTTTGTAACGGATAGGCCAGTCGATACCATGACCATCTTCCAGGTTAGCTGTAAAATCTCTTTCGTTCCAACGGTAGCTCTGGCGACCCCACATCAATGAGCGGCCACCTACGTGATATCCACGAATCCAGTCGAAACCACGTTTTTCAAGATATGGATTTGCTTTATCGTTTTCGAAATGATGACGGTGTTCTTCGTTTGCAGTATAGCCGGTGCGGACATTGGCCCAATACTCTTCTCTTGCCATATTATCTACTTTGCCTCTATGCGGAAAATCCCATGGATTTTTCCCAGCTGTTTCATAGCCAGTTATATGCTTAATATCACGACCACGCTCAAGCATTAAAACCTTGAGCCCTTTTTCACACAATTCTTTCGCAGCCCAACCACCTGATATACCTGAACCCACAACGATGGCGTCGTAAGTCATTTGTTCTTTTGATTTTCCTTGAATATTCATTTGTCGTAGGTTGAATTTCTTTTAATTTTTATAAAGCCCAAACTTTTTGTCCCGGAGTCATCTTTACACAACCTTCATATCTGCCCGGTATTGCTACATAAGCCAATGCGTTTTTCGCACCTGCTTCAGAAGTAAAGTAACCCAACAAAGTCAACTCTTTCATCAATTTGAAGAAAGGAACCGGAGGAACTGTTCGCTTGGTCTTTTCATTAGCTTTTGGATCAGCGGCTTTTGGGTCTTTTACCAACCCTGTTTCATTATCCACTATCTTCTTAGGCTGTTCGTTTTCTTTTGTCTCAGCCAGAGCCATTTGCTCAAACTTCTTCAAAAGAGTGGTTTGCTGTTCTGGTGTAAGTTCCAGAAATTTCTTGCCGTAGTCTTTTTTAGCAGTTTCTTCCAAATTATCAAGACCTTTTTTGAAGTGCTCTTGTTGAGTTTCATTATAACAATCTTTCAGCATCATTTCTATAAATGGCCCTACTCCGGCATCCTTGGCTCCAGGTGTAGTTGTTTTAGGAATGATTATTTCCGCAATTTCAGAAACTAAATTTTTGTAATCGGTAGAGAATGAAAAACCCGAAGTAGCTGCTTCAGTAGCCGTGTTGGATTTACAACCTTCCAACATAGCAATCATTGTAGGGGCAGACAAAGCACCTCCCATCAGGAAGGCCACTCTTTGCATGGCATCTCTTCTATTCAATGTCGTAGTAAATATTTAAGGGTTGTCAATTAATTGGACAGTGAAATTACGTAAGAAAAACTCGTTGATGCAAGTTTGGTCTCATGAAAATTCCATTAAAAACGATAAAACCCAATCTTTAAGTATAGTGCCTGAAAATACTTGGTGAGTTTTAACAAAATGCGGGCTGTGAAATAGCTATTGAAGTAAAAAATGAAATCTTGATTTCTTCGTATTAATACAACGAAGCCGTTTAATAAAAAAATTATAATTTTATCATCAAAATATAGACTTAAACGAGGTACTTGTTCAGTAAGTGCCTATTTTTGAAAAATTATTTTCATTTTTTCATATTTGGGCTTGCAAGTATTGTCAAAAAATAATCTAATTTTACGGCATATTTTTTGCTCTTAAAAAACAGTAAACAATTTTTTAAATTCTGAATCACATTTAATATGAAAATCGCAGTCGTTGGAACAGGGTATGTTGGCTTGGTGACTGGTACTTGTTTTGCAGAAACAGGTAATCAGGTAACTTGCGTTGATATTGATAGTCGTAAAGTTGAGAAATTAAATAAAGGTAAATTGACTATCTACGAGCCAGGTCTTGATGTTATATTTGAACGTAACACCAAGGAGGGTCGTGTGAAGTTTACTACCCACCTTGCTGAGGGTATCAAAGAAGCACAGGTTATCTTCTTAGCTCTGCCAACGCCTCCGGGTGAAGACGGTTCTGCTGATTTGAAATATATCCTGGGTGTAGCTAACGACTTAGGCCCATTGTTAGAAAGCTACGCAGTTATTATCGATAAAAGTACTGTGCCTGTAGGAACAGCTGAAAAAGTACGCGAACGCATTGCTAAAAACGCCAAAGTGGAATTTGACGTAGTTTCAAATCCTGAGTTTTTGAGAGAAGGGGTGGCCGTAGAAGACTTCATGAAACCAGACCGTGTGGTAATTGGTACGAAATCTGAGAAAGCCAAAAAAGTAATGGAGAAATTGTATGCTCCGTTGGTTCGCCAGGGCAACCCGATTATCTTTATGGATGAGCGTTCGGCTGAAATGACTAAATATGCAGCTAATGCATTTTTAGCTATGAAGATTACTTTCATGAACGAGATCGCTAACCTTTGCGAAAAAGCGAATGCTAATGTGGACGATATACGCAGAGGTATCGGGACGGACAGTCGTATCGGAAAGCGCTTCTTATTTGCCGGAATCGGTTATGGCGGAAGTTGTTTCCCTAAAGACGTACAGGCTTTAGAAAAAACCTCCAATGACTTTGATTACGATTTCAAAATTCTGAAATCAGTAATGAAAGTGAACGAAAAGCAAAAGACCAAATTAATGCCGCATCTTAAAAAATACTTCAACGGCGACCTGAAAGGGAAAACGATTGCTTTGTGGGGATTAGCATTTAAACCACATACAGACGATATTCGCGAAGCTCCGGCTTTATACAATATCAAAGAACTAAGAAAAGCAGGTGCTAAAGTGGTAGTATATGACCCCGAGGCAATGGAAAATGTACGCGGCGTAGTTGGGAAAAAAGTAAAATATGCTAAAAGCCCATACGAAGCTATACAGGACGCCGATGCCCTGATGATTATGACCGAATGGCCGGAGTTCCGTACACCTGATTTTGAAAAAATGGAGGGAACTTTGAAAAATAAAGTTATTTTTGATGGCCGTAACCTTTATGAGTTGAAAGACATGAAAGAATTGGGTTACACTTATTATAGCATAGGTAGAGAAACAGTAAAAGCTTAAATATATTCTGGAAAGCAATCGGATATAAACCTCCCCTATCCGGGAGCGCTTCCCACCTATTATTTAGCATACAGGGGAAATTAACATATTTCTATGAAAAGAGTTCTTATAACAGGTGGTGCAGGTTTTTTAGGCTCACACCTTTGCGATAGATTCATTAAAGAAGGGTACTACGTAATTGCGATGGATAATCTCATTACTGGAGATTTGCGCAATATCGAACACTTGTTCAAGCACCCGAATTTTGAGTTTTATCATCATGATGTAAGCAAGTTTATCCATGTGCCGGGTGAACTGGATTATATCCTGCATTTTGCCTCACCTGCCAGCCCGATTGACTACCTGAAAATCCCGATTCAGACGCTGAAAGTGGGCTCATTAGGTATTCATAACTGCTTGGGCTTGGCTCGGGTGAAAAAGGCCCGTGTAATCATCGCTTCGACTTCTGAGGTTTATGGTGACCCATTGGTACACCCACAAACAGAAGAATACTGGGGACACGTGAACCCAGTTGGCCCTCGTGGTGTATATGATGAAGCCAAACGTTTTCAGGAAGCTATGACAATGGCCTACCATACTTATCACGGCGTTGAAACCAGAATTGTACGTATCTTTAATACATACGGCCCTCGCATGCGTCTGAATGATGGTCGTGTATTACCTGCATTCATTGGTCAGGCATTGCGTGGTGAGGATATAACTATTTTCGGAGATGGTTCGCAGACACGTTCTTTCTGTTATGTAGCCGATTTAGTAGAGGGTATCTATCGCTTATTATTATCTGATTACGCTTATCCGGTAAATATCGGGAATCCGGCAGAAATCACGATTAAGCAATTTGCTGAGGAAATCATCAAATTAACAGGTACTGATCAGAAAATTGTTTACAAACCATTACCTAAAGATGATCCTAAGCAACGTCAGCCGGATATTACCAAAGCTAAAGAAATATTAGGTTGGGAGCCAAAGGTAAGCCGTGCAGAAGGTCTAGCAATCACTTACGATTACTTCAGAAGTCTTCCGAAAGAAAGATTGTACGATGAAGCGAATCATAGAGATTTTGATAAGAAATAAAGAGTTATTGATAGAAAAATGGAGGCTTTCGGCCTCCATTTTTTGTTAGTTTAAATCTGCGAAAGCCTGTGCAATAGTTGGAAACTCAAATTGAAACCCACTTTCTAAAAGCCTTTTAGGATATACATTCCTGCTTTTTAATACAAGTTCTGTTTCCGTTCTGATAAAAAGAGAAGCCAATTCTAAAAGGAAGACAGGACTACCAATACCAATAGGCACGCCCATAGATTTTCGCAGACGTTTCATAAACTCCCCGTTTTTCAGAGGATTTGGTGTGGCAATATTTACTTTTTTAGTCAACTCCGGATGCTCAATAATAAATTCAATGGCTCTGCAAAAATCTTTTTCATGAATCCAGCTCATCGTTTGCTTACCATTACCTTGCTTTCCACCTAAACCCAGCCTGCATATCATTTTCATTCTGGGGAATCCCCCTCCTCCATTACCTAGAACGATAGATGTTCTTAAAGCCACTTTTCTGATAGGCACAGTATTATCTTCAAAAAATGCCTTTTCCCAACTTTTACAGATATTCATCGAAAAATCATCGCCAATAATTCCATTGTCTTCATCCATTACTTGTGTTTCAGCATGCACATAAATAGTTGCACTGCTTAAATTCAACCACACTTTGGGCGGATTCTTACACAGGTTAATAGCCTTTTGTAAAACCTGAGTACTTTTTACTCTTGATTCAAGAATAGCCTTTTTGTTTTCTTCTGTATATCGGCAATCAACGCATTTCCCTGTCAGATTAATCAGCACATCTGCTTTTTCTAATGCTCCAATCCAATCTCCGATATTGACAGCATCCCAATAGATTTCATTTTGTACTTTGGGTTTTCGGGTTAGAGCCAGAACTTCATTGTCTTTCTCCAAAAAGTATTTCCGGAGAGCCTTTCCTAAGAAGCCTGTTCCACCTGCAAGGATAATTTTCATTTTAGTAGTTTTTAGAATCAATTCAACAACGCAATTATTCCCAAAGTAACTATCCGATATATTATCCAGGAGATACTAGGCCAATGGCGTATCTTTAGGATTTTACTTCGCCTGATATGCTCCCAGAGCATAAAACTTACTACTCCTATAAAGTAGACCAGATAATACACAGGCCATATATCATTAATCAACAGCATGGGTAACAAGAGCAGGGTGCCTATCATCGAAACAGTCATCATATTTCCCAGATAATCAAGTAGTTTTTCTTTCAATAATCTTTGTAAGAATACTATTTGCCAAAGAATTTGTCCGGCACAAATCATAAATTCTCTACCTAAATGATTCTGCCAACCCATAATTACATTGAATGGTTGTGTATATTGATAAAGCACCATTGATGAAAGTGTTGCAACGAATGTTATGTAAAACCAGCGATACTTCACATTCAAGTCAGGTACGCATGCTTTCACGCCTTCTTTTATCGCACTAGGAGCAATAACTTTACGATTGAAAGAAATGAACTTGTAGAGTTTGCGTAAGAAAAAATCAACAGGCTTCCAGGCTAATACCGGATTGAGCGCCGGAAATCTATTGATAACAATGTGCTCGAGTGCATCAACACCATACCTCACGACCTTATGCTCAGTATCTACCAAAGCTATTTCATTACGAGCCTTATTCATATCGATAGACAAATCAGTAGAAACTGTAAAGTTTTGATAAGGGCTATAGGTCTCTTTATCAACCCAACCAGCTTTTTCGAATCCTCTGCCGTACATTCTACACATAGGGCAATCCGCATCTATAAGTAATTTATGACTATTTAAAGTTTCCATACTTTCAAGAATTTTCGGAAGTTTATTGTAAAAAAATTTAACTCATCAATCTCAAAACATTTTTCAGAAGCGCATTCTTTTCTGCTTTCAGCAACAACTCGCTCAAAGTATCCATCTGCTCTATAAAACTATTCAATTCGCTTAGCATATGTTTTACATGCAGTTGATCAGCATCCTTAGCATCATTGGTATTGTTCATCAACATCTTTACGGTCTGCTTGGCCGGCATTATCTCACGCTTTTTACGCTCAGTAACCACTCTGACAGCTATTTGCCATATATCATGCTCTGCTATAAAGTACTCTTTTCTATCACCTGGTTTGGTTTGTTTATATATCAGATTCCATCCAACCAGGTCTCTCAGCACCATATTTACATTCCCTCTTGATAATTTCAGTTCCTCCATTACTTCCTCTGTACTCATTTCTCCTTTATTCAGCAAAAGCAAAGCATGCACCTGTGCCATAGAGCGACTAATGCCCCACGAGGTTCCAAGTACTCCCCAGGCCTGCACAAACTGCTGTCTGATCTCTTCAGTTTTCATGATACAAATATATAACAACAGGAGATAAACTTCCAAGAATTTTTGAAAGTTTATTTTTTACAAGTATTTAGTAAGTACTTATTAATTAATGTATTTAACAAAACTATATCGTCTTCGTTTATAAGCCTTTCTTGTTGATATGGGACAATAACATCAATAACAAAATCATATTCAATTTGACTATTTATTCTTTTTCGCTTGAGTATTTTTACTAATTTATTTTCTCTTTTATACGGTAATTTATGTTCTTTTATTTTATTCCACAATGAATTGACGGCCTTCCCAGTTTCCTCTTGGAAATATGTAAAAACATTATCTGTAACATATTTCAAACTTTGTGAGTTTCGGAATTGTGGCTTAGGATTTTCAGCATCATTTTTAAATCCTAAATATGTATTTATAACATTATCAACAATATCATTATTCCAATTTTTTGGAGGGTATTCTTGAAGAACACTAATTGCAATATCTATCGCTTTGGAAAGGTTTTCTACTGATTGTGAGTATTTGTTGGTAATCATTTTAATAATCTCTAAGTGATTTAATACTTGGAACTTATAGCAAAAGTACGTAATTTGATTGCTTTGCTCTGAAAAAATTTGACTAACAAAGTATACTCCTTTTGGCAAATACCATCCAATAAGTTGCTTATAATTGAATGGCCTTGTTCTTTAGGTTTGACCATAACAAAAATAACAATATTACAAAGTTCCATCGAAAACTCGTACCTTTACAAACGATTTCGCCACACAATCTGTTTTATCAACAAAACCAGCTAATTGTTATTATAATGTTAGACCGTATAGAAGATGCGATTGAGGATATTCGCAATGGAAAAATAGTAATTGTTGTAGACGACGAGGATCGTGAAAACGAAGGTGATTTTGTGTGTGCTGCTGAAAAGACTACTCCCGAAATGGTCAATTTCATGGTAAAAGAGGGTCGTGGACTGATGTGTACCCCCATCACCGCCAAACGTTGTGAAGAGTTGGAATTAAACATGATGGTAGGCAAAAATACTGCCCAGCATGAAACTGCTTTTACTGTCTCTATTGATTTGCTTGGCAATGGCTGTACTACCGGTATTTCTGCCAGTGACCGTGCTAAAACGATTCAGGCATTGGTGGACCCTAATACCAAACCAGAAGATTTTGGCCGCCCAGGCCATATATTTCCTTTAAAAGCCGTTGATGGTGGTGTTTTGCGCAGAACAGGGCATACAGAAGCAACGATTGACCTGGCTGTTCTGGCCGGTTTACAACCGGCAGGAGTCCTGATTGAGATTCTGAATGAAGATGGTACCATGGCGCGTTTGCCTCAGCTGCGCGAAATTGCTGATAAGTTTAATATGAAACTGGTCAGCATTAAAGACCTGATTGAGTATCGTCTGAAAAAGGAATCATTAATTAAAAGAGAAATTGGGGTAGAAATGCCCACAGAGTTTGGGTACTTTGATATGATTGCCTACCGTCAGTTAGATAACGACCAACTACACCTGGCCTTAATTAAAGGTACATGGGAGCCTAACGAGCCAGTAATGGTACGTGTGCATTCGTCTTGTGTGACCGGAGATATTTTTGGCTCGTGCCGTTGTGATTGTGGCCCACAATTACATGCTTCGATGGAAATGGTACAAAAAAGCGGAAAAGGCGTCGTATTATATATGAATCAGGAAGGGCGTGGTATCGGACTTCTGAATAAATTGAAGTCTTACAAATTACAGGAAATGGGCCGTGATACGGTAGAAGCCAATCTTGAGTTGGGCTTTAAAATGGATGAAAGAGACTATGGCGTGGGTGCTCAGATATTAAGAGATTTAGGCGTAAAAAAGATAAAACTGATTTCTAATAATCCAAAGAAAAGAGCTGGATTAATCGGTTATGGACTAGAGATTGTTGATACAATACCTATCGAAATTTCTTCTAATCCATATAATGAAAAATACCTACAGACCAAAAGAGACAAAATGGGACATAATATTATGGGCGTCTAAAAATATTAGGCACGCATAACAATTTCTTAATATGGAAAAATAGTACTTAAACAATATTTTCCATTAAATATTTTATAAATTACTATAAACCAAGCATTTATGTGAACAAAACACAT
>CBIHRH010000086.1:0-11088 GCA_966212365.1 uncultured Emticicia sp.
ATTGAAGCTACTAAACAAATTGGTTTAGCAGTTTTAGGTTGTACAGCTACCTTAATCTTTGCCTTTTTGCCGCTTGCTTTCCTCCCGGAAGCAGCCGGAGATTTCATCCGAAGTTTACCAATGGCCGTTATCACGACTATTATTGCCTCCTTATTCGTTTCATTGACTATTGTGCCTTTCTTAGCCAGTCAGTTAATGCCAAGAGAAGAGCATGGCGAGAATATTGTTTTAAGATTAATGAAACGCGGTATTGAGGGTTCCTATCGTAAAGTTTTACACTTAGCCTTAAAACATCCCATTATAAGTCTTCTGGTTGCTTTCGCCATTTTCTTAGGCAGTTTAGCATTGATTCCTGTGGTTGGTACAAGTGTATTCCCACGTTCTGAAAAACCACAGTTTCTGATTAATATTAATACTCCACTTGGTACTAACCTGACTGAAACAGATAAGGCAACGGTTTTTGTTGAGAAGGAATTAAGTAAGCATGAAATCGTTAAGAACTATGTTTCTAATATTGGTAAATCAAACCCGCGTATATATTATAATGTATTGCCTGTCGGTGGAACCCAATCTAACTTTGCGCAGATTTTCGTTCAGTTGCAGGATGAGGTAGAAGTACCTGAAAGGGAAGAGTTTATTGATGAACTACGCAAGAAATTTGATTTATATGCAGGGGCCAAAATCAGGGTTATTCAGTTTGAACAAGGCCCTCCTGTAGAAGCACCATTAGCTGTGAGAATATTTGGCGAAAACCTTGATTCATTACGTGCTATTTCGTTCCGGGTAGAGAAATTGTTTAAGGAAACGCCCGGCACAATGTATGTAACTAACCCACTATCAGCACAAAATGTTGATTTAAGGGTAAATATCAACAAAGACAAAGCTGGAATGTTGGGGATTCCGACAGTAGATATTGACCGCACCGTAAGAATGGGTATTGCCGGAGTAAATATGGGCACATACAAACAGAATGACGAAGACGAAATTGATATTAATATCAGTCTTCCTCGTGGCGAACATGCAGGTATGGATGCCTTCTCGAAAATGTTTATTGCCAATCAGATGGGTAGTCTGATACCTTTGAAACAGGTAGCAAATCTTAATTTTGAAACGTCACCCAATAGAATTAACCACTACGACCGCGACCGCTATACCATTGTATCTTCTTTTATACAAAGCGGTTATTTAACGCCCAATGTAACCAAGGAAGCAACAGCCAAACTGGCAAGTGTTCAACTACCTAAAGGCTACGAAATTAAAATGGCTGGTGAGGTTGAGCGTTCGCAAGAGACTTTTGGTGGTTTGGGTACTATCATCCTGATTACCGTTTTCGGAATCATGGCTATTCTGATTCTGGAATTCAAGACTTTCAAGAGTACCATTATTGTATTGTCGGTGATTCCACTGGGAATGATTGGAGCTATTCTGATACTACTTTTCACCGGAAACTCACTGTCATTTACAGCCATCGTAGGTATCATCGCTTTAGCGGGAATCGAGGTCAAAAACTCTATATTACTCGTTGATTACACCAATTATCTGAGAAAAGAACAGGGGCTAAGTATTGATGCAGCCATTGAAGAAGCAGGTGAAACCCGTTTTATTCCGATTGTATTAACTACGCTAACAGCTATTGGTGGTTTACTTCCTTTGGTATTAGAACATTCACCTCTCTATTCTCCATTAGCATTAGTCATGATTGGTGGCCTGATTTCATCTTTAATTCTGACGCGTATTGTTACTCCGGTGATGTATAAATTATTACCTCCAAAAATCTGATTTTTGTTTTCAGTTTCTGTGAAATTCTTTGCAGAGACTGAAAATATTCTTAAGTTTTTTGTCAGATGCGAGGTTTTATCTACCTTGCATCGGTCAAAAAGCAGGTATCCGATATAACCTGCCGCCTAAACAATATTCCAATAGAATACTATGGCAGATTTGCTGAATTTAAACGAGTTTCGCGACAATGTCGTTAAACTCATCGAAGCAAAATTTGAATTAACAAAGCTTGGTTTTCAAGAAAAAATAGAAGGAATTGCTGTACAGGCAATTTATGCGCTACTCCTGTTTATCCTATCTATTACCGTTATCATCTTCTTAAGTATTCTAATGGCCGTTGGCCTTAATATCTGGCTAAAAAGTGCCTGGCTCGGCTATCTGATTGTTTTCCTCATTTATGGGGGCATTCTGGCAACATTCATCTTTGCCAAAGACAAAGTTCAAACCACAATCAAAGAAAAAGTTCAGGAGATCATTGATGAGAATCTGGATAAGGAATCTCTTTAATTTGAATTTTGCAAGTATTTCTATTTGAACTGGATTTTGAATATTACTCCTCAACTGGGACTTCGGCTTTGTTCAGGCATCAGGCTGATAGACCAGTGATTAATAGCTATCAAAAATTGACTCACTAAGATGCGCCAAGCCCGGTGGCTGAGCGAAGTCGAAGCCCGTGGCCTAGCCAATAATTTGAATTTTGCAAATAACAGTTTGAAACTCGCAAGCATCATTCCCAATACCCACTCTACCTTTGTGTCATCAAATTAATACACAAAATAAGATGACAACAACAAGTAAAATAGCTCTAGTTACCGGGGGTAGCAGAGGTTTAGGAAAAAACATGGCATTGAAAATTGCTGAAAAAGGAATTAATGTAATTCTTACTTATAATACCCAAAAAGAAGAGGCATTAGGAGTAGTAGCCGAAATCGAAAAAACAGGACAAAAAGCAGTAGCCTTACAATTAAATACAGGCGATATTAAAGGCTTTGATAGCTTCTTTGAGCAATTGAAATCAGCTCTGAAAGACACTTTCCATACAACAAACTTCGATTTTCTGATTAACAATGCCGGAATTGGCCGTCATACTGGTTTCGCAGAAACCACAGAAGAAGAATTTGATTTACTTCTAAATATTCATTATAAAGGTGTATTCTTTCTGACACAGAAAGCATTACCATTTTTAAACGATGGCGGAAGAATCGTTAATATTTCTTCAGGTTTAGCACGTTTTTCTACACCGGGTTATTCGGCTTATGGTTCCATGAAAGGCGCTATTGAAACCTTAACCAGATACTTAGCCAAAGAATTAGGCTCACGTGGAATTGCAGCAAATGTAGTTGCTCCCGGAGCTATTGAAACCGACTTTGGTGGTGGAGTAGTACGCGATAATACACAAGTAAATCAGATGGTGGCTGGTGTAACTGCCCTAGGCCGTGTAGGTTTACCAGATGATATTGGCGGAGTAGTAGCATTTTTATGTACAGAGGAAGCAAGATGGATAAATGCCCAAAGAATTGAAGTTTCTGGTGGGATGAATATTTAAAATTTATAGTATTACCCACTTTGAACAGGTAATATTAACAACGGAGTATCACAGAGTGAAATTGACTGAGTTTCACGGTTGATTATAAATGATTCGAAGTCCACTCTGTGTAACTCAGTGCCAAACTTGGTGTGGCTCCGTGGTTAAAAACTCTAATAATATCCCCTAAATTAAAAAAGTTACCCGTAAAACAGATAACTTTTAAAACCTTCCTCTTTTTATCAGAGTCCCACTAGACTCGAAAAAATCCTTCGTCTATGGTTCAGTACCGGACCATTTCCATGACTAATATTATTTATATACAATTATATCAATAGGCATATACTTGTAATTTTTCCTTCAACTCTTTTCTAGCTATATGTATTCTATTCTTCACGGTTCCAATCGGCACTTTCAATTTTTGTGCAATCTCATGATATTTAAAACCACTGAAATGCATCATAAACGGTTGTTTATAGCTATCGTCTAATGTCTCTACTGCATTATTAATGTCTTCAAGCGCAAAAGTAGAATAGGCATTATTCTCTACACTGCTATCTGTACTATTAATAAAATGTAAATTATCAGTTGTATCAATAAACGTATTTTTTCTTAGCAATCTCTGATAATTGGTGATAAAAGTATTTTTCATGATAGTATAAAGCCATGCTTTTAAATTGGTACCATCTGTATACTTATCACGGTTCATAAATGCTTTTACAAGCGTATCTTGTATTAAGTCGTTGGCGTCTTCTAAATCTTTTGTCAATCGAAAGGCAAATGGCTTTAGAGACTTCGAGGTCTTTGAAATTGCATAGTTAAATTCAAGAGTTGTCATGGCTTGTTTATTTTTAGTGTTATCACTGTTAAACAAAACTAAATAATAAGTTTTTATAAAACCAAAAGTTTTTTAACTTTTTTTGATGAAAAATCGTTAAAATTTATCCAACGTATATATTTTAACGATTTTTTTTGTTCATTTTTTTTGGCCCTATTTTAAACAAACCAGCAATTGTAGAAACATTTCCCCATTACTGTTTCTACTTTTCCACATATACGAGAAATAAATGCATCTGGTTGTCGAAAAATGAAAAAAAATATAAATTTTCTTCCCACCCTACCTCATAAACGTTACTTATTTTTTCGATGATTGAACAAAAAAGCCTTAATTTACGCCCTAATTATCAACCTCCTTCATACAATTATGTTAAAACTCGGATTTGTTAGTGCCATCTTGGCCGATTTCGGCTTCGAACACGTAGTAGATTTTGCATCAAAAAATGGTTTTTCCTGTATCGAAATGATGTGTTGGCCTAAAGATAATGGCGATGCCCGCCGTTATGCTGGTGTTTCACACATCAATGTCGATAATCTGGATGATAAACACATTACATATATAAAAGACTATACCCGCGAAAGAAACATCACCATTTCAGGCCTGGGATATTACCCAAATCCGCTTGACCCAAACATCAAAAAATCTGAATTTTATATTGAGCATATTAAGAAAGTAATCAGAGCCTGTAATAAATTGGGTGTGCCAGTCATGAACACATTCATCGGCCGTGACCCTCAAAAGAATATTAAGGATAATCTGGAAATCTTCAAGAAGCTTTGGAAGCCTATTATCGAAACTGCCGAGCAGGAAGGGATAAAAATAGGAATTGAAAACTGTCCGATGTTTTTTACCAACGACGAATGGCCGGGCGGCAAAAACTTAGCTATCTCTCCTGCAGTATGGGATGTAATGTTTGAAACCTTCCCGACTCCCCTTTTCGGATTGAACTATGACCCATCACATATGATATTCCAGATGATGGACGAGGTGAAACCGATTTATCAATACAAAGACCGTTTACACCACATCCATATCAAAGACGTAAAAGTATATCATGATAAACTTGATAGAGTCGGTATCCTGGCCAACCCTTTAGAATATCACTCACCTAAACTCCCGGGCTTGGGCGATGTAAACTGGAGAGGTTTCTTCACTGCTTTGACTGATGTCCGTTATAGAGGGCCAGTAGTAATTGAAGTAGAAGACAAAGCCTATGAAGGTAGCATTGATGATGTTACAACGGCTATCCTTACGGCTCGTAACTACGTCAAACAATTCCTTGGTTAAATCCAAAGCATACTTATATAGGTACTCGTAGCGGGGCTAATCACCTCGCTATTTTATTGTTCTGTTCTTAAAAGTGCTTAATTATGGATTTGAACTGAGATTTATTTTAAAATTATCTTATTATTTCTTAAAAAATTATCATTTTTGAACAAAATCTGTTCAGATATTAATTTAACCCTAAAAAACTACTATGGCTTCTATTTCCGGGAATAAACAAAGCTTCCAGACTAACGCTACTCAAAACAACTACCTCGTTCCATTTATTCTGGTTACCAGTCTTTTCTTTTTGTGGGGCTTTGCTATCAGTATGCTCGACGTACTCAATAAACACTTTCAAGAAACTCTTAACCTTACTATCTCGCAATCTACCTGGGTACAGGTGGTTACTTATGGAGCTTATTTCTTAATAGCGCTTCCTGCTGGTATTTTTATGAGAAAATGGGGATACAAAAAAGGGATTCTGGCAGGTTTATTATTGTATTCTGGCGGAGCATTTCTGGTATATCCGGCTACGGAAGCACAATCCTGGACTTTCTTCTTAGTTTCTTTATTCATATTAGCTTGCGGGCTGGCATTTCTTGAAACAGCGGCTAACCCTTATGCAACAGTACTTGGCCCTCAGGAATCTTCTGAAAGACGTTTGAATCTGGCGCAGTCTTTCAATGGTTTAGGCGTGATCATCGGGCCATTAGTAGGTAGAATGTTGGTCTTCAGCGAGCACACACAATCGGTAGAAGAAGGTTTTAAATCTGTTCAATTGCCTTACTTAATTGTTGGAGTTATCATATTAGTCATTGCTTTATTATTCCTTAGAACCCCAATGCCTGAAATTCAGGAAGCAAGTTCTCATGCAGAAGACAGAGGCACAGACAATGCTTCATTTGGCGAATCACTCAGTGCACTGTTTAAACATAAACACTTCGCTTTAGGTGCCTTTGCGCAATTCTTAAATGTGGGCGTACAAGGCTGTGTATGGGGCTTATTCATCAACTTCGTAATGGAAGCCATCAGCGTTTCTAAACTAGATGCTGCCAGCTTACTTTCAGTGGGCATGTTAGTATTTATGATTGGTCGTTTCGTGGGTACTTTCCTGATGAGATTCGTGAAACCTAATGTATTATTGGGTTTGTATTCGACGGGTATTGTATTGGCATTATTAGTTGCTTCACAGGTAAAAGGCCAACCGGCTGTTTATGCCCTTATGGCGTTCTTCTTTTTCCAAAGTATTACTTTCCCTACTATTTTCTCTTTAGGCGTAAAAGACTTAGGAAAATACACCAAGTTGGGCTCATCATTTATCATTATGGGTATTGTGGGTGGTGCGGCCTTCCCACCAATTATGGGAGCTATTGCCGATAGTACCTCAATGGCAACCTCTATGCTATTGCCTGTTGCCATGTTTGCCTATATTGCCTGGTATGGCTTCTCAGGCTCGAAAATCAGTAAATAAAACCTAAATATATTTTAGTCGATAGGTGGCGTCAAAAGAAATGACTCAAAATATCGTTTTGCAGAACTCAACCCCACTCCTTAAATCCCTCTCCCCAACAGTGGAGAGAGGGACTTTTACTCCCTTCCCCATTGTTGGGGAAGGGTTGGGGATGGGGTTCACATCCTACTATTCAATCCTATGAAATACATTGCATCCATCGACCAGGGCACTACCAGTACCCGCTGTATTATCTTCGACCGCAAAGGGAATATCGTTTCCGTCGGACAGAAAGAGCACGAGCAGATATATCCGAAACCAGGTTGGGTTGAGCATAATTCGGAAGAAATATGGAAAAATACGCTTGAAGTAATCGCCAAAGCCCGTATAGAAAAAAGCATTAAAACAGAAGATATAGCAGCTTGTGGTATTACCAACCAACGTGAGACCACAGTTGTATGGAATAAACGCACTGGTAAAGCCTATTATAACGCCATTGTTTGGCAAGATACCCGTGTAGATGATACTGTAAAAGCTTTAACGAAAAGCCACGGCTCACAATTTTTTCAAGACCGCACTGGTTTGCCACTGGCGACTTATTTCAGTGGATTGAAAATTAAATGGATTTTAGATAATGTGCCGGGTGTAAGAGAAGATGCCGAAAAAGGTCAGGCTATCTTCGGCAATATGGACACTTTCTTAATCTGGCATCTGACCGGCGGTATTAACGGTGGTTTACATATTACTGATGTGACCAATGCCAGCCGTACACAATTGATGAATCTGAAAACTATGGCGTGGGATGCAGAACTGGCCGAAATCATGAATATCCCCTTGCAAATGTTACCTCAGATAGAGCCAAGCAGCAAGGTATATGGCAATATTACATCGGAAGTACTGCTCGGTATTCCACTGGCAGGAGATTTAGGTGACCAACAAGCAGCCTTAGTAGGACAGACCTGCTACCAACCCGGAGAGGCCAAAAATACTTATGGTACAGGCTGTTTTATGTTGATGAATACTGGTACTGAATTAGTACCATCAAAACATGGCTTACTCACAACGGTCGCTTATCAGTTTGAAGGTCAACCCGTACATTATGCCTTAGAGGGTTCCGTTGCTATTGCAGGCGCTTTGGTACAATGGTTACGCGATAACCTTGGCATGATTCAGAAAAGTACCGATATTGAAAAATTAGCCAAAAGCGTAGAAGACAACGGTGGAGCTTATGTAGTTCCAGCTTTCTCTGGTTTGTATGCGCCTTACTGGAAATCATCAGCCAGAGGAGTTATTGCAGGTTTGACTCGCTATGTAAACAAAGGACATATTGCCCGTGCTGTATTAGAGGCAACAGCCTACCAAACCAAAGACGTATTAGATGCAATGGAAAACGATTCAGGCATCGAAATCAGTTCTTTACGTGTAGATGGGGGTATGGTAGTGAATGAATTACTCATGCAGTTCCAATCTGATATGCTGAAAGTACCTGTTATCAGACCAACCATGATTGAAACAACTGCTTTAGGTGCAGCATACGCAGCAGGTTTAGCAGTAGGCTACTGGACAAACTTTGATGATTTAATTCAGAACTGGGGTGTAGATAAACGTTGGAAACCAAAAATGAAAGCTACCCAACGCAATACCCTCTACAAAGGCTGGAAAAAAGCCGTTAAGCGCTCTTTTGATTGGGAGAAATAATACTCCTCACCCTCTAAGTCTCCCTCTCCTCCTTCAGGAGAGGGAAACTTCTTTAAGCACTTGTACTAAGCCCCTCTCCCGAGAGCGAGGAGTTGGGGTGAGGAATATCTCATATCGCAAACAAAATCTCCTCTTTCAGAGCCCTATCATACTTTTCTTTATCGAATCTGTAAAGAAAAGGAGCTTTAAAAGCCCCACCTAAACGTTTTTCAGGTAACTTCTCTAAAATATCATAACTCAACACCAATTTCTGGAAATTCCGACGGTCTAGTTGTTTACCGAGAATAGTCTCATATAATCTTTGTAATTCAGGCATAGTAAATTTCTCAGGCAATAGGTTATAACCAATTGGCTGGTAACTTACCTGTCTCCTTAAAGCTTTTAAAGCTATATCAATCATTTCATTGTGGTCAAAAAGTAGTTCGGGTATAGCCGATATTTCCATCCATTTACATTCGTCTGTGTACCAATCAGGGGTAGCAATTACTTGTTCAAACTCTACTAAAGCCATATATCCGAGCGATACATTACGTTTCATGTATTTCTCATCGTAGAAATCTGTCCCAAAGGCCCATTCCAGTTTCCTGATTAAGGCTTCAACATTCATATTTTTGTATCGGTCATTACCTCCGAAAGTATAAAATTGTTGCAAAAAGATTTCCTTCAACCCTGTTCTCTCTTGTAGAATACGCACGGCCGCATCATTAACCGATTCTTCCAGATAAATTCTCCCACCGGGTAAACTCCATTCTTCTGTGCCTTTCCATTTCAATAGAAGAACCTTTAATTCTCCTTCATGAAAACCGAAAATCACGCAGTCGATTGATACTTCTTTCAGGGTCAATTCAAGGTATTCTTTTAGTCTTTGATCTATCATTGGTTGCGTTCAAAAATCAAAATTAAAAAAATCTTTGTGTTTTTTATACACAATGAAAAAAGTTTTCTATTATTGCGTAGTTTTTACACATTAGTATAATTACTTTTAACATGGAAAAAATCCTATTATTATTCTCTTAACCGCTTTAACCTTTGAAGCGCAAAAATGCCTTAATTAATTACAATCTATTTCTCATTACCTATGAAAACACTATTCAAGAGTTTTCTGATGGGTCTTCTGCCCCTATCCCTCCTGGCACAAGTACCCGAAGAAAATCGCTTTCAAAAAGTTGTTCTGACAGAAAATCTGAATGAACCATTGGAACTAGCCGTTTTGCCTGATGAAAGAGTAATCTTCATTGAGCGCCACGGCCTGGTAAAAATGTACAGCCCTGTTACTAAGAAAACAACAGTTATTGCTTCAATCCCGGTTAGTACAAAATACAACTTTGCCGATGGTGGACAACCCGAAGCCGAAGATGGTTTACTAGGATTGAACATCGACCCTGATTTCGCAAAAAACCATTGGGTATATCTCTACTACTCTCCTGCCGGAAACGACCCTAAGAATATCTTAGCCCGCTTCGAAATGAAAGGGAATACCCTGGATTTGAACAGCAAAAAGGTTATTCTGGAAATTCCTACCCAAAGAGACCAATGCTGTCATACAGGTGGCTCTATTGATTGGGATGGTGCAGGTAATCTGTACCTATCAACAGGAGATAATACAAGCCCGAGAGCATCAGACGGTTATGCACCCATTGATGAACGTCCG
Source organism: uncultured Emticicia sp. (assembly GCA_966212365.1). Lineage (GTDB taxonomy): Bacteria > Bacteroidota > Bacteroidia > Cytophagales > Spirosomataceae > Emticicia. Next base: position 10,208 of record CBIHRH010000086.1, read on the forward strand.
GGCAGAAGTCCTTATGATGCACAGAAATCATCTTCTAATACCAATGATTTAAGAGGGAAAATTATCCGAATCCATCCGGAGGCAGATGGTACTTATACCATACCGGAAGGAAACTTATTCCCGAAAGGCACGCCTAAAACCCGTCCTGAAATCTATACAATGGGGCATAGAAACCCTTATCGTATTGCCGTTGATAAAAAGAATGGCTTCTTATACTGGGGTGATGTTGGCCCCGATGCAGGTAAAGACTCAACAGGTTTAGGGCCTGCCGCTGAAGATGAGTTTGGACAAGCACGCAAAGCAGGTAATTTTGGTTGGCCTTACTTTGTAGGTGATAACAAAGCCTATTGGGATTTTGATTTTACTACTATGAAATCTGGGGAGAAGTTTAACCCTGGAAAACCAATCAATAACTCCCCAAATAATACAGGTTTGCAGGAATTACCTCCTGCTCAGAAAGCATTTATCTGGTATCCGGCTGCCGATTCCAAAAAATTTCCATTATTAGGTGCAGGCGGACGTAGTGCGATGGCAGGCCCAGTATACCATAAAGAATTCTTCCAGAATGCGAAACGCGCTTATCCTGATTACTATAATAACAAACTCTTTATCTACGAATGGATGCGTGATTGGATTATCGCCGTAACCATGAACGAGCAGGGAGATTATGTAAAAATGGAGCGTTTCTTACCGAATCTGAAATTAGAGCACCCGATTGATATGGCTTTCGGTCCGAATGGTGATTTATATATGATTGAGTATGGCCAGGGCTGGTTTTTAGCTAACCCTGAATCGAAGATTATCAGAATCGAATACAATGGTGGTAACCGCAAACCCTTGGTAATTGCCAAAGCTGATAAACAAGCTGGAGCATTGCCTTT
>CBIHRH010000087.1:0-11068 GCA_966212365.1 uncultured Emticicia sp.
ATTTGTATGCCCGGCATTTTCTTCAATATATCAAAGCCATTAGTTGAGGTATTGAAAAGTTTGTTATCGGCTATATTCACAATCAGCTTTTCATCGGTCTGCTGTATCTGTATTTTATCTGCTCTCACATTTACTTCATTCAGTAATTGATTGTTTGAGGTTAATACAATATCTTTTAGTCGCAAAGTGGATGAGGTGCTGTTTTCGATTGATATAGCCTGATAATGCTTCTGGTATTCGATAGATGAAAACAGTAGGAGATAACTACCTTTAGGCAAAGATGCTAGTTGAAAAGTGCCTGATGAGTCGGTAGTATTACCTTTTACTAAGGAAGAATCTTTTGCTGAAAGCAAAGAGACATTCACAAAAGGGATACCTTGTTTAGTTGCACCGTCAATAACTCTCCCAGAGAGATTGGTCTGAGCGAATGATACTGAACAAGCAAGAAGAAACAGAATGGTTGTTAGTGATGATTTCGACATGGGAATTACATTTAAACTAAAATTGGTCAAATGTAATTTTTGAAGAAATAAACGAGGTTCAGAGTTTAAGATTCAGGAGTACTGAATTATAAAACTGAACTTGTATAGATTATTAGAGCGGCTATGATATATTGATAGTTAGTGATTTAAGAAGGGATGCTTTTCGCAGTGTTTTCCTTGTAAATCATTGGGGTTGTTTGTTTCAGTTTTTTGAAAGTTGTATAAAAAGTAGATTTAGAATTAAAGCCTACTTCATATCCGATGGCTTCCAACGTAAGATTCGGCTGCTCGATAATCATTTTACAGGCCTCATTGATGCGGTACTCGTTAATATAGGTTGAAAAGCTTTTACCCAGATTATCATTCAGTAATTGAGACAGTTGATGCCCGGAAATATTGATTTTTTTCGACAAGTCATTCAGTTTAAGATTAGGGTCTTTGTATAATTCCTGCTCCTGCAAGAGTTGTTCTAATTTCTGCACCAGTGTGGTAGCCTGCTCATCTCCGATTTTTTTATTAGCGTATCTGTCTTGCGTTGTGAATATATAAGTATCCATCTTTTCTTTTTTCAATAAGAACATGATACTGATATATAGAATAAAAGTAAATGAGAGTGGCCCGGTGATATAAAAGCCTTGCTGGATGTTTAGTAAAGAAAGGAAGTAGCTCGTGAAAATGATTGTATTGCCTGTAAACAGCAATAGTTGAAACTGCTCCGGCAGGTTTAATTCTTCTTCCTTATTAAATAACTTCACGAATACATCTTTCATTTTTACACCTGCAGCAATAGTATACAAAAACCATTGGAAGTAGATGATTCTGATGAAGTAAGGTCCCCAAAGCTGGGGATATTTCTCATAAGTGAACAAAGTGCCTACTGAAACGATAATGGCCAGATGTACTAAGAAATTTCTCTTCCAATAGGTAGGCACTTCTACGATATGTTCGCGGATTGACTTGATTAAATAATAGAGTGTGGGCCCGATGAAAAAGCAGGCCGATAAGCCTATTTGTAAGTAAATCTTGGCTAGATCAGGTTTAAAAACCAGGAATACCGATTTGCCTACCCTGACACTCAAACACAACAATAATAAACCTAGCAGGAAGCCTGTAAAAGTTCTGACTTTTTTGAAGAACAGGAAATAAGCAGCTAAAAGCAGGCCGTTGAAGACACCTAGTCCACTAAAGAAAAATAGTATGTCCTGTCTGATGTTCATGATTCCCGAATTTTTAGCATAGCTTTCTGATACAAAAATATCTAAAATACCCAAAGCAAAACTGAAATGGGAGACTTTTTTAAGATTGTTGCTAGAGGGGATGTACAAAAACAAAAAAGGTCTTTTAGACTTCTCTAAAAGACCTTTTCAGTGAGTAAACCTGATAATTATTTTTTACCATAACGTTTGTTGAATTTATCAACACGTCCGGCTGTATCAAGCAATACGTTTTTACCAGTATAGAATGGGTGTGAGTTAGAACTAACCTCTACTTTGTAAACAGGGTATTCCTGGCCATCTTCCCAAACAATGTTTTCTTTTGTGTTCACACAAGAACGTGTGATGAATTTGTAATCTGTCGACAAATCCCAGAAAACAACTGGTCTATAATTTGGATGAATATCTTTTTTCATTGCTGTATTTGTATTGAACTTCTTAAAATCGCTAAAACGGGTTGCAAAATTAGAAATATTTAAACAAAAAACAAAGAGTATTCCATAAAATAATGGAAGAAACTCAATTTTTTATTGACTAATTATAGCAAGCCTTTATCTCAGCCTTAAAAACAGCATTATTATCTACCTGAAACCCTGTGCCTAAAATAACTGCATTGCCTGCTTCATAACTGATATTCGATGGCGTGAATATCTTATTGCTCGCATTGATGGTTTGTCCGGCTGTTTTGATGAGGGTTGCTCCGGTATAATTATCAGCAGGGCTCACCAAGGTTAAAACACTTGAAGTAATACTGATAGTAGTCCCATTCGAATGGCCATTAATGGTAGGATTGGTAGAAACCACTCTGATTTTATACTGATTCCCTGCTATCACATTGGCCGGAATCGTACAAGCCACATTTCCGGCTGTGCTGGAAGTGCCAATTACCACAGGATTATCAAATGAACTATATAAATCAGATAATTGCACCTCAAACTGATTACCCGGTGTAAATGTACCTGTAGTAGCAAAATTGACATTGAATGTATTAGAGCCACCTGCACAAAGTGCATTGATGTCAAAAGTTGGCGTGGCAATAGTAGCATTGCTGGCAACAATACTAAAATTGATAACTATTGGACCATAAATAACGCTTCCTTGCGCATTATCCTGATTATAGCCTGTTACAGTTAATGTATAATTACCAACGGGCAAATGACGCCCCAGTACATAATTACCTGTATTATTGAAAAGTGCATAAATAGCTACATTCTCAATGGTTTCATGATTCTGGAAAGGGGCAGGGCCGTGTAAAACAATTCTGAAACTTTCGATGGTTACCGACGGGCAGATAGGATTCAGTACTATAGAAGTTTCTTCCGGCACCTGGGCAATCACCATATTATTAACCAATGGAAACTTGTAATCGAAAGGGTTACCAGCCAATACATAATCTAAGTCAACAACTTTGCTACATGGATTAATATCATTCACCGACACGAAAGTAGTGGCAGTCGCTGTACAGGTGCTTTGTGTAACTGTAACCGTATAAGTACCAGTCATAGCGAGCGTGGCATTATTTATCGTAGTAGGATTATTGCTGCTACTGAAGCCATTCGGCCCCACCCAGCTATAAGAATTACCGCCTGATGCTGTTAACTGAATGGTTTGTCCGACATCATAAGGCCCTGTATTGCTGGCAGCGGCAGGCACAACCGTAACCGTAATGGTGGCAGGCGTGGCATTAGCTTCGGTACAGGCCCCATTTTTTACCACGGCTCTGTATTGGGTATTTTGTATAAGACCGGAATAGTTTTGCGTGGCAGTCGTATTATTAATGGTTGTAACAGTAGCAAAATTATCAGTTGATGATTCCCATCTGAGAATAGTGCCTGTGTAGCCTGTTAAAGTGAGTGTTCCGCTATTGCTACCTGCACAAATGTTTGTACTGCCATTCACGCTTCCGGCTTGTGTTATGCAGCCCGGTATTATAGTTAATGTGGCAGGTTTTCTGATACTTGTCTGGCAACTTAGCCCGCTACCAGCGCAATTAGCTTCGGCATAATAAGTATAAGTGCCGGGAGTAGTATTAGCCGGAATATACTCATTGCCTGTACCTACCTGAGTGCCACCTGATTGGCTATCCCACCAGGTAATCGAACTTGCTGGCCCTATTCCATTAGTATATACTATAACCGAAAAGTTTTCTACACAAAGGGGGTCTACACTGGCATCGTCATTAGCTATCAGTTTCCAGACTCCGTTCGGATTTTTACCATCTAATTGCCCCAGACTTTGCGCCGGGTTAAAAGTACCCGAAGTGGGTACTGCACCAATGGCAGCTCCACCGTCTTCAAACACAGTGGTAACAGTGCCTGCATAACTGCCCGAAAAAGCATACGAATTGGCATTAAGCAGGTTAATAGTTGTATTATCAGGGGCTACTATTTTAAAGGATACTTCATCGTTGAATGGGTTAAGTGTACCTCCGGCTGTGCCACAATCATTTAATGAGCCACCGCTTCTTTTACGCCACCTGATTGAGACCCTTGTCAGGGCGATATTCCCATTGACCCCTGCTACAGTAACAGTTGGGTCTGGGCCACTTTTGGCGTTTCCATCATAACCTATAGTCGGGCCTGCATAGGTAGCTATTTGTTGCGGATGGCAATTGCTACTCGCCTGTAGCCCGTTTCCGGTTGTGATAACTGTGCCCTGACTAATGCTTCTACTTATAGTTGTAGGCGCAGATACGCCTAATTTTGAAGTAACTCTGATAGCCGTAGAAGACAAAGTACAATTCAGGTTTGTAATGGCTACTGTATACTGACCCGATTCTTTCGCAATCAAACGTGCCTGATCTTGCCCCGGTAAATCAGTATTATTCCTTTTCCATTGAAAGGTATATCCCGAAGCATTGTTGGCATCAAAAACCACCGAATCTCCTTCACAAAAAGTTGTTGGTCGGGTGATAGTAACATTTACCGTCGGACAATTCGGATTCAGCGTGCTCAGAACGGCTGCATCGGCTCTGATTAGCCCGTTACCAGTGGCATAATCGAATCCTGTATCAAAACCCGGTGTTGAGGGGTCGTCCATATCTACGCAGGAATTTATTAAGGCTGTTTTGATAGTACCTGGCGTTAACCCCGGATTCCCCTGTAGCATAAGTCCTGCTACCGCTGCGGCATGAGGAGCAGCCGCTGATGTTCCATTAAAATTAGGTATACCATCGCTTTCATAATCGTATCCCTGTATAAAAAACGAGGTATTGGCATTGTCGGGAGCTACTATTTCCGGTTTTTGTCTGATAATAGGTTGAGGTAATAAATCACCTGAGATAGAACGATAAATAGGCGTACCTCCGCGCGAGGTATATGGTTCTGCTTCGGGGGGGGTAATTCCATAGGCAGGTGTCTGGTCATAACTGGCTGCTCCAACAGCCATGGTATGGGTAGCATTATGATGACCAATAATAGTAGAGGCTTTGATACCGACTATATCAGGTGGCGTAACAGCCCAGCTTAGGCCACGAAAGCCCAGAAACTTAATGTTCCGCGGGTCAGTTCCTGCTTTTTTTGTGATCAATATATAGGCATTGCCTGATCCTGCTATCTGAAATATCTCTGCCGGGTCACCTCCGATATTGCTTTCCACGCTGGAAGCCACTACCTGATAACCACCGCCATTTGATATGACTAAGTAGAAATTGAGGTCAGAGGTGGCACCTGCTGAACCATTACCTGTACTAAAATAAGGATCGTCCCATTCCAACGTCATAGTCATTCCACCTACTATCTGGATGGGTAAAAGAAAGACAGGGTTTCCGGCTGTACCGAAGTTATGAGCTGTTTCGGTGCTATTGCTGAAAGGCTGCACAGTACTTGCCTGATAGGGGGCTTCGTACGAGCTATTGATAGAGTTTCCTGCAGATGAATAATAAGACACACCATAATTGGCAGTAACTTCATCCACTGCCTGGGCTATCAGGCCATCCTGAAAGAAAGGCTCAAGCAGATAAGTAATATCATCAACAATAATTTTACAGCCAGCCTGTGCCAATTGTCTGATACCATTAGCAAAATCGGCCTCACCATTATAGGCAGAATAATAGTATAATTGTGCACCCGGAGCCACATCATGAATGATTTCGAGCATGGCTCTGCCTTCATCGGCACCACCACTTAACGATTCGCTTAATACAGTTACAGGTGTGGTGAAGCCATTAGGGTTGCCTGTACCCGGTAATTCCCCGGCACTTACCCCTGCTGCTGCACCTCCCAGGAGGTCATAACTATCTGATAAGACCCCTATTTTTATGTTGGTTCCATTGAGTCCTGTTATTTGTCGGGCTATGCCCGAGCGCTGGGCAGAGTCTCCCTGCGACATAACAGGCCCTGAATTATTAAGTGGTTTTATAACAGGCTGTATCCATGAAATATTCCGGGATGTGCTGACCAGACTGTTAATTTTATCTGTTTCCACCCAACAGGTAACTCTTTTTTTTGATGTGCTTATCATTTCAATAGCCGCCGCATTCAGTTCTTTTTGCAGGGCTGCTACATCTGCTTTGGCTATTACATCAACCAGTATTTTTTCATTCCTTTCTTTAAAAAGAAACAGGTTGTAATTGCTTACGCTGTTGTTGTCAATTAATTGATTATTACCCGCTAAAGTAGCAACCTGAGCTAGCCCTAGTTTCAGTTTTGAATTGATAGCAGGAGGCGTAAAATTGATTTGTTGCGCTTGTATAGAATAAGTGAAAAGGTTAAATGCAAGTGTGAAAAATAGTAGAGATTTTTTCATATTACAGACAAATTAATAGGAAGACAAAATTGGAGATTTAAAATCAAGAAAACAATACAGTTTTTCTGGAATTGATTAGACGGTAAAAGTTTTAACTATGAACTTGTTTAACATTTTTAATTTAACTATTATAAAGTAACGACGAATGATATGATACCCCGTCGATCAAAAAGGTACCCACCATATTGGCTACCTTTTCCGGCTCCGTTTTAGGGGTCGTAATTCTGGTTTTCTGCAAGCCATCTCTGTCTTTTTTTCAAAAAGGTTCCCACCGTATTGGTAACCTTTTCTGGTGCCGCTTGAGTGGCCGGTACTTGCACAGACTCTGAAACTACCTGCTGATAACTATACCCAATCGCTCTTTTAAACATGCTTTCAGTGGTTTCCAGGTGTTATCCTCGTTCAAAAAGGTTCCCACTATATTGGTAACCTTTTCCGCTTCCATTTTTGTGGTCGTAATTCTGATTTTCTGCAAGCCATTTCTGTCTTTTTTTCAAAAAGGTTCCCACCGTATTGGTAACCTTTTCTGGTTCCGGTTTAGTAGTTGTAATACTGATTTTTTGAAACCATCGCTATCCTCATTCAAAAAGGTTCCCACCATAATGGTAACCTTTTCTGATTCTGTTTTAGTGGCCGCAACTCTGATTTTCTGTAAACTATTGCTGTCATCGGGCAAAAAGGTAGCCACCACAATGGTAACCTTTTCTGATGTCGCTTCAGTGCCTGGTACTTTCGAAGACTTCCGAAAACCAGAATTCCTCTTTGACCAGGTGTCTCCGACTAAGTGTTCCGACTGGGCGTTTCCTAAATTTCTGACTTAGGATTGTGTTTTCAAAGTGTTTTGGGAGGTTTATGGTAAAATCAAACTGTTACACCTCACCCCCCTGCCTCTCTCCTGAAAAAGGAGAGGGGCTAGGGGTGAGGGAAAAAGCCATGCAAAACCTCTGCTACTGACACAATGTTCCTAAGGCAGGGACGCCTAGTCGGGGACACCGAGTCTAATGGCGTCTTTAAAAAATTCATAAAGTCACCGTCAGAACTACGGTTTCGACAACTTATATACTTTTTTAGTTTAATAGTTTATTTTATTCTTTGTTTATATATACTATCAATGCTTCGTCAAGTGATTTTGTGTTGCTTTGTCAGATGCTTTGTTGTGTGCTTTGTCAAATTTTGACAGGGCAATTATTGTAAATGAAGTATTATAGAGTTATTTATTTTTCATTGATTTGTTAGCATTTTTAAATGGAAGGAATAATCCTGAACAATTTCTAATAATAAACACAATCACTAACCTATTTTATCTTATGAAACTACTTGCGTTGATTGCTAATATCATTTGGGTGCTTGCCCTGATTCCTGCCAGTATGATGGCGATGGTTTCGCCGATGATGTTTGATGCGCCCGGCTCAGATAAAAATACCTTCCTTTGGGTGCTTTTCTGGGCAACCTTGCTATTGCCGGTTTTAATTCTGATCACCCAGGTTTTTGCCTGGATTAAGTTTTTTGCAGGTAATTATCCTCTATCATTCAAAATAGGACTTATTCCACTGATTGATGTAGCTATTATAATTATTATATTTATAATATGGGGGAGTAAGTAGGAAAATTGTTTTCGTATGACCTGACTTTGAATATATCGTCTCTACGGGACTTGAAAGCTTTGGCTTCCGTTATTTTCTACCGATATATTATCCCTAGGGGATACTTTACTAAGTGATTTTAGATTATTCTTTAGTTCATAGGGACGGTATATTGGCAGTTAGATTAACCCGTAGTGCATTTAGATAAATTAATTCAGGAAGTTCCGTTTTCTATTGGTTTCACTGACTGAAACGGTCCGTCGTGTCGGTCGGAGTCTAAGATAACAAAGGCAGACGCCGCGCGGAATAATTAATAAGTAAGCCGGACTTAAGTCCGGCGATATAATAAAAGACATTTGTTATCTTAGATACACTCCTATGGTCAATATCCCGTAGGGGGCACCCAGTCGGGATAATATATTCATAATTTTGACAAGCCCTACAATTAACGATATTAGATAAGTTGGCAAAAGAATATTTGAATCAACTCAATACCTCACGTAGTACCTGCAATGATTTAACCTCACCAAAGTCTTCCACGTGCAATTGATAAAATAAAATAATAACCTCTAATAGATGATTTCTTGCCCCTCTGCTGATCGGGAGAGGTGTCTGGTAATCTGCTGCAATCAGATTATTTATCAGGGTTTTATAATCTGAATCGAATGGAATGAAGATATTGGCTTCGCGGAATTGTGTGAGAATCTCGTTGGCATCGTTTGGTGAAAAACCCAGAAAGAAAGTAAATTTCAGCAGAAAAATCAGGTGGAAATTTTCGAAATGCTGTTCGGTTTCGTCTAAGAAAATAAGAGAATGAAACAGGAACTCAAACAAGGTGGGATTTTCATTAGTTTCTTTCAGGGTTTTGTTAAGTACTTCATCCAGAAACATTCCAATGCTCGACTTATATACATCATAAGGCAAGGTTTTAAACGGGTATGCCGACTTGATTTCTGAGATACGATGAATCTCTTTTTTATCGTCATGATATAAAACCAAATCCAGGAGCGAGAGTGGCTGAAAAAGCGCTATCCTGTTTTTGCCCTTGCTGCTTCTTACGCCATTTTCTATATAAGATTGCACGCCAAACTTTTCGGTATAAATTTTGGCGATAATAGACGTTTCTCGGTAACGAATATAATTAATGACTATTCCCCGGGTTTTGTGTAGCATGGTATAGTAGAAAAATGAACAAAAGTAGCCATAAAGCATCAATAAAATGCCAATATATGCTAATTAGCCGTAATTTTAGCTGATTAGGTGGATTTACACTATATACATACGATTCTATATACTCCATGCGCTTAAAGGCATCGTTGTTGGCCACTGCCAGGGCAATGATGCCCCCCAGAGCATGTACAAGATGCAGACCTGATAAAATGTAAATAAACATGCCTCCGGTATTATTACTCATCGTGATTCCTTTCAGAATCATCTGGCGCCACCCCCAGGCCTGCAAAATCATAAAGGCAATTCCAAAGATTAAAGTCAGACTGATATTGAGGCGATAACTACGGAACCTCTCTTCTCTGAAAGCCTTATTAGCCCAATGCAGAGTTGAGCTGCTTGTCAGGATAATAAACGTGCTGGCCCAGAATACACCCGGTATCTTAAAGGTAATCTGCTGATTATTGAATTCTTTGGTAGCAAATACAAGAATGATGAAACAAAACAACAAACTACTCCCGATAATGCCCAGATAAAGCATGAACGAGAGGGGCTCACGGCGTTTTGTTAATTGTTTCAACATGTTCTTCGGTAATCTTATATCAGTTCAAATAACCTTGCCAGGTTGCAAAGTCAGGAAATTGTGTCTTCAAGTCTTTTTCTGTCTCAAAAATACCGTAAACTGTAGAGCCCGAGCCTGTCATGGAGGCATAGAGCGCCCCTTGTTGGTACAGTGTCTTTTTAATGTCTGCAATGGTCGGATATTTCCATAACAAATTTTCTTCGAAATCGTTTTTAACAAGTCCCTCCCATTTATTTACTGGTAATTTTAATGCTTCTTTTAGCAGAACTTCAGCCTTTTTAGGTTTTATTCCACCATAAGCCTCAGCTGTTGAAATATGAATAGCCGGGTTAATCAGTACGATGTATTTGCCTTTTAAATTTAATGAAAATTCTTCAAATTCATCGCCTTTATTGAAGCAAAAAACCGGATGATTTTCAATAAAAAAAGCACAGTCTGAACCTAGCTGGCGCGCATAATTCTGCAAATCGACCGTACTTAAACCTAATTCAAAAATTTCGTTGAGAATCTTTAAGGCAAAAGCACCGTCGGCAGAACCACCACCTAAGCCTGCGCCCATTGGTATCACTTTGTGTAAATGAAAATGTGCGGCTTCATTAGCCATTTTAGGCTGACTATTGCGTAGTAGGTGATATGCTTTGATGCATAAATTATTGCTTTCATCGCCGGGAATAGGTAGACCTGAGCTTTGAAACTGAAATTGCCCTGCAGGGACAATTTCTAAAGCATCACACCAGTTTACAGGATAAAAAACTGACTCAATATTGTGAAATCCATCAGGGCGTTTTTCTACGATATTCAGCCCGATATTTATTTTAGCGTTTGGGAAAGTAAGCATCTTTATTTATTAAGATTCACAAAATAAACGTTCTTAAAAATTAATTAAAATCCATTTTCGTAGAGCCGGGGTGGCGCACCACCGACATGCTGGCGTCTCCTCGGGACTATCCAATCCATAAATGTAATTTTAGGGATAAAATCATAGAGCTTATTCCTCTATTCTGTCACCTTGCCAACATCATGATGGATTTATACGAGAACGAATATTTTATGAATCTTAATTAATAAAAATCCAAAGGTAACAGCGCGGATTAAAATTATCGCAAATCATTTTTTGTTTTTGAAAAAGTGTATATATTTCTTGAAATTTTACCCTTTAACTAAGCTACAATATGAAAACTACCAAACTACTGGCCCTACTACTGGCTGCCACTTTTTTGTTATCGAACTGCGGAGGTAAAAAAGAGGAAGAAGAAAAAGTACATGAATGAGAACGACATGTTTTCATGGAAT
>CBIHRH010000088.1:0-11068 GCA_966212365.1 uncultured Emticicia sp.
GCTATTTTTTATTTCAATCTGAGCTTTCTAACGCCCACTCTGTTTATTAGGAAGAATATTGCAGCTTTTGTCATTTATCTGATTGTTATATTTATTTTGATGCTATTGCTTAATAAATTTACTTTTGACACTTTCGTAAAACCATATTTTGAAAGATTCCCACGGCCTGATATACAGGGGTTTAGACGAAGAGAATCGCCCACATTTTTATTTATTCCATTACCTTTTCTTTTCAGAACAACCATATCCTTTTCTTTAGTCATTTTAGCTAGTTCATTATTGGCTTTGATAAAAGAACATGCTATTCATAAAGAAGAAAAGCAACAAATAGCCTTAGAGAAAACTGCTGCCGAATTAGCAGTACTGAAATTGCAAATCAGTCCACATTTTTTATTCAATACGCTTAATAATATCCGTTGGCTAGCCCGCCAGAAATCAGATAAAACCGAAGATTCGGTAGTAAAGCTATCACAATTATTGAGATATATGATTTATCAGGCCAAGCACGATAAAGTATCTCTTGAACAGGAAATCAATTATTTGCAAAACTATATAGAACTGCAGAAAATGAGATTGACCGAAAGAAATGAGGTAATATTTACCTACGAAGGTGATATTAAACGATGGAACGTTGAACCATTACTATTTATTCCCTTTGTTGAAAATGCCTTTAAATATGGTTTGCATAGCCAGAATGAAAGCAAGATTGAAATAAGGTTAAAGATTGTCGGCGACAAACTCAACCTCTTTGTCAAAAATCCCGTCTTTGCTAATAACTTCCCTACAAACGTTGAAGATTCAGGTATCGGGATTCAGAATGTAGAAAAGCGTTTAATGCTACATTATCCAGGCAGACATGAATTGAATATCGTGAATATAGGAGGATATTTTAGTATAGATTTAACCATAATGCTGACTGATGTCGAACCAATACAATAGAGAAAAAATCAGGTGTATAGCCATTGATGATGAACCCTTTGCGCTGCAAATAATAGCTGATGATATTCAGAAAATCCCGTTTCTTGAATTAGTAAAAGTGTTTTCCAATGCCTTAGAAGCTGAGCAGTTTCTGAAAGAAAATACAGTTGATCTGATGTTTCTAGATATTCAGATGCCCACCCTTACAGGTACACAGTTTTTAAGACGCCTCCCATCCCCTCCGATGGTGGTTTTTACTACTGCCTACGATCAATATGCCCTTGAAGGCTATGATTTAAATATAATTGATTACTTACTGAAACCTGTTCCGTTTGAGCGTTTTCTAAAAGCAGTGAACCGAGCTTTTGAATTACATTTATTAAAAGTAAAAGACGAAGCACCAATAGTAGTTGATGAACGTTTGTTTTTCTTCATTCACTCTGAGTACAAACAGATAAAGCTTTTTTATGATGATATACTCTATATTGAAGGGTTAAAAGATTATGTAAAAATATTTATTAGAGATAATTCCAGACCTATCTTAACGCGTATGAACCTGAAAACGATTGAGAATAAACTGGCCAATAACCAATTTTGTCGGGTGCATCAGTCTTACATCGTTTCTTTAGATAAAATCATTTCTTTTCAAAAGACTAAATTGTTGGTGGACAAACAGGAAATTCCTATAGGCAGAAGATTTCTGGAAGATTTTCAATTAAAATACCAGCGAGACTAAGCAAGAGGATTTATATCCGAAGCTGTTTAAGATGAAAAGTTTACATAACGGTTTCTAAATCTACACAAATCTTTCAATTCTCTACACTTCTTAAAAGACAGGCATCTGAAATCAGTGAGACTCCGTCCTTGACGATGAACTAATTTAAATGCCCCTATGAGAAAAAGACTATCCTACTTTTCATTGATTTTTTTGTGGATTTGCCTGGCTGGCGGTACTTACGCCCAAAACTCTAAGAAACCTACTGCAAACAACCCTTTAATAAAAGATGAGTTCTTTAATAATATTCCATTGGCCAATGTACTGGCAGATATGGAAAAGAAGTATCCCATCAAATTGATATATGACAAAGCAGAGTTAAAACCTTACAATATCACCTACTGGTTTGCCAATGAAACTTTTCAGGATGGACTAAAAGCTATCTTTAAAAAAATGCCTCTGAAGTTTTATATGGACGAAAACGATATAATACATGTGGTAGGCAAAAATAAAAAGATAGAAACTATAGCCGATGTGAAATTTGAAGGTAAACCAACTAAGAGTGATTTCACACTGACAGGCAGGGTAGTGGATGCTACTAATGGAGAAAATCTGCCTTTTGCTACGGTAACAATCAAAAACACCAAAACTGGTAGCCAAACCAATGTGGATGGCTATTTTACGCTATTAAAAGTACCATCTGATACTGTTACACTTGAAGTAAGTTATGTTGGGTTCATCACCCGTTTATTTCACTTGAATCCTCGGCTAAATATGGAAGATTTAAAAATTGAAATAGACCCGGCCACAGGGGTATTAGAAGAAGTAACGGTAATAGAAAAGAAAACCGAAGTACTGAAGGCTAATGAAGTAGTGGGTATGATTAAAATGACCCCACGTAATATTTCCCGGCTACCCAATGTGGGAGAAAGAGACCCGTTCAGAGCCTTCCAGTTGATGCCTGGAGTAAGCGCCTCTAATGAATCATCTTCCGGTTTATATGTTCGCGGTGGTACACCAGATCAGACTCTGGTACTTTACGATGGTTTTACAGTTTACCATGTCGATCACCTCTTCGGCTTTTTTTCTGCCTTTAATTATAATGCTATTAAAGATATTCAGTTATACAAAGGTGGTTTTGATGCAAAATTCGGTGGAAGAATTTCGGCGGTAGCAGAGATAACCGGAAAGGAAGGCAATAAGAAAGAATTTAATGCCGGAGCAGATGTAAGCTTGTTGAGTGTCAACGGATACATCGAAACGCCAATTAAAGATAAATGGACATTTTTAGTAGCCACTAGAAGATCTTGGAAAGGGCCACTTTACAAAAAGTTATTTCAGAGATTTACCACAGAAAACAATACTCAGAATACACAGATGGGTAATCTGCCTGGCGGTACAGGTCGAAACCCATTCGGCTCGTTTGGTCAGGAACAAGTGGCCAGTTCTTATTTCTATGATTTAAACTCAAAACTGACTTTCCGGCCTACCAAAAGAGATATTTTCTCCCTTAGCCTTTATAATGGTACCGATAATATGGATAATTCAAGTAGCTCGAGTTTAAGTGGTTTCGGAGGAGGCCTGGGTGGTGGAGGTGGCTTAGGTGGGAGAGGCTTTAATACAGCTACCAATGATATTTCTAACTGGGGCAACTTGGGAGGAAGCCTTAAATGGTCGAGACAATGGAATGAAAAATTCTATAGTAATGCCCTGATTAGCTACTCAAATTACTATAGTAATAGAGATAATAGCCGTCAGATGACAATTACGCGCGATAGTGTAGACCGAGATGTAAGAATAGGCCAGATTGAAGATAATAATTTATCAGATGTAACAGCGAAAGTAGATTTTGAATGGAAGCCTATTTCTAACAATCAGATTGACTTTGGCTTGCAGGCAACTCGAAACAATATTAAATATACCTATAGCCAGAACGATACAATTAAGGTATTAGACAGAGACGACACCGGAAGCCTCTACACTGCCTATATCCAGGATCAGATCAGATTATTTGATACCCGACTTCATATCAATCCGGGTATCAGGATGAATTATTTCGACGTAACCCAAAAAAGCTATTTTGAACCAAGAATATCGGCTAATTTTAATGTTACTCCTAAGCTAAAACTCAAAGGAGCAGCAGGAATTTATTATCAGTTTGTAAAGCAGATTAACCGCGAAGACATTTCACAAGGAAACCGCAATTTCTGGGTATTATCCAATTCAACTACTCTACCTGTTACTCGTTCTAAGCACCTGATTTTAGGTGGAAGTTACGAAACATCTGATTACCTGATTGATGTGGAGTTTTATCAGAAAAAAAGTACTGATATTACCGAGTATACGCTGCGTTTTGTACCACAACTCAACCGAATGCTAGCTGCCAGCGAAACGTTCTTCAATGGAGATGAAACCATCAATGGTGTAGATATTTTGATACAAAAGAAATTCGGGGATTTTAACGGTTGGATAGGCTATACCTTAGCAGAAGCCAAACGCAGTATTGCAGCATTTTCTGACAAGCCATATTATTCAGATCAGGACGTAAGACACCAATTTAAAATCATTGGCTCTTATAAATATAAGAAATGGGATTTTGCAGCAACCTGGATTTATTCAAGCGGTCGACCGTACACGTCTATTTTAGGAGCATATCAGGTGACGCTCTTAGATGGTACAATCAGAAATTTTACCAATCCATCAGATAAAAACGCCAATCGTTTCCCGGCATATCATCGCCTTGATGTTTCGGCTACTTATAATTTCAGTCCAAAATTCAATATTGGTTTCTCGGTTTTCAATCTATACAACCGAACCAATGTCTGGTATAAAAGATTTCAGGTAATTACCGATGAGGACTTAACGGTCTTACAGACCACCAATGTCAATTACCTTGGTTTTACACCGAACGTTACGCTATCATGGAAACTCAAATAAGATCAATGAAAAAGATATATAACACACTATTTATTCTATTAACGGTGACCTGTGTTATCAGTTGCACAGATATTAATGATGTGGTAAATGCCGGTGAAAAACCAATTGTGGAGGCATATCTGGCACCAGGACATCCGGTAAATATGAAGGTTTATACCGAAATACCTTATGCTGAAACATCTGAAGGCGTTTCAGAACCTATCGATGGGCTCAGTATTAAAATTACAAGCAGTTCTGGCAAAGTATTTAATTTGAAATCAGCAGGTGGGGGAGTATATACTTCCGATAGTAACGAACTGATAGAAGAAGCTCCCATGAAATACAAAATGGAGTTTGAATATAAAGGGAGAGTCGTCAGCGGTGAGACTGAGATTCCAGAAAAGCCTGTAGGTTTTACAATCAGTACTCACCAGATATACCGAACACAGGTAAACTTATCGGGTGGGGGATTTCCCGGTGGGCCAGGTGGCTTTGGTGGGAGTGATAATACACCCATTGAATTATCATGGAGTAATCCTGAAAATGTCTATCATTTTATTGCAGTAGAGAATACGGAAGCAGAGCCACAGCAGATTATTATTCCGCCAAGTGGTTCCGAATTCCCCACTTTCAGGTTCAGATTTACCAATGAACCTCTTTTAGGTACACATAATAATATTCAACCCCAAAGCCTTGAGTATTTCGGGAATTACGATGTGATTCTATATCGCATTAATCCCGATTATTCGGCACTCTATCAGTCCAGTGGCACAACTACTCAGAACCTGAGTACCCCGCCATCAAGCATCACCAATGGCCTTGGAATTTTTACAGGTATCAGTGCAGATACTGTAAAGTTGAATGTCGGGA
Source organism: uncultured Emticicia sp. (assembly GCA_966212365.1). Lineage (GTDB taxonomy): Bacteria > Bacteroidota > Bacteroidia > Cytophagales > Spirosomataceae > Emticicia. The sequence goes on from CBIHRH010000088.1 coordinate 5,420, forward strand.
AAAATTAATCTTTTTATTTATAGGTATACAGTTTAGTCAGATATGGGGTTGGCAGATAGCGTTGCCAGCCCTTTTATCTTTATGAAATTATTAAGAACAAGAAAGGAAATTAATGGTAGTTTTTTATAAGAATTGAGAATCTATGACTTACTTTGCGCCTGATATAAAAATCACAACATTTATATCAATGATTCAATTTTCAACCAACAAAACCTACACCATTTACTATGAAATTAAGTTTCATTTTTCTGCTTTGTGGTATTCTACTCACCTCTGTCGGATTCTCACAAAAAAACGCACCTATCAATGTGGCAACTTACAACTTGAGGTATAATACTGCCAATGATGGTGTAAATGCCTGGCCTAACCGAAAGGAAATGGTGAAAGCCCTTATTAGTTTTCACGAATTTGACATTTTTGGTACGCAGGAAGGCTTGCGTGGTCAATTGGACGACATCGCTGAACTAAAGAATTTTGCATTTTTAGGAAGTGGTCGTGATGATGGCAAGCAAGCGGGTGAACACTCTGCTATTTTTTATAGAACTGATAGGTTTAAAGTGTTAAAATCCGGGGATTTCTGGTTGAGTGAGACACCTGATAAACCAGGCAAAGGCTGGGATGCTACTTGTTGTAACAGAATATGCTCATGGGCCAAGTTCAAAGACCTGACAACGAAAAAAGATTTCTATTTCTTTAGCGTGCATTTCGACCACCAGGGAGTAGAAGCTCGTCGTCAATCAGGAAAGCTGATGGTGAAAAAGATTCAGGAAATAGCTAAGGATGCTCCCGTGATATGTGTGGGTGATCTTAACTCTACACCAGAGACCGAGCAGGTTAAGGAAATGCAGACTATTCTGAACGATGCACACAATGTAAGTGCTTTACCACCTTATGGCCCGGAGGGCACATTTAATGCCTTCAAATTTGATGCGCCAATGAAAAACAGAATTGATTATATTTTTACAGATAAAAGAATCAGCGTTTTGAAATATGGGGTATTGACTGATGCCAGAGAGCAACGTTATCCATCAGATCACCAGCCTGTAGTAATTAAAGCAATTATCAACTAATTGCCTGAAAAATTTTATAACAGAGGGTATTTTTCATCTATTGAAAAATACCCCTGTTTTTTTGTTTATATTTCTGGAAAATTGGAGCGATTTTTGCTGTTTAAATAAATACATTTGAAGCATAATGACTAAAAAAACTTCTTATTCTTTTGATGTGATAAAATAATTATTTGATATTTGTTCTGCTATTGACTATTTCAAGATAAACTACCTTTTATGAAGAAAATTGCAGTTTTGCTATTGTTGACTACCTATTCTCATTTACTTTTCTCACAGGTTACAGAACCAAAAATTACATTTGGTGTATATAATATGGCAGACTTAGAGATGAAATCTTATGCCAAAGATTCATCTTCAGAAGCTGTTATACTGTATGATTATGCCGATTACTCGTATTCATTTGATGACAATTCGCCAGCAGTAGTTTATTACTTTCACAAACGAATAAAAATTCTGAAAAAATCGGGTCTCGAAAGAGGAACAATCAGTATTCCGTATCGTTTTGAATCATCCCGAGACAGGCAAGAAACAGTAAAAAATATTAAAGGTGTAACCTTCAATATGGAAGGTAATACTGTAACGATGACCGAGTTGACTAAAAAATCAATCTTTGAAGAAAAATCTTCTGATGAAATACGAGCAATGAAGATTGTTTTTCCTCAGGTAAAAGAAGGGTCGGTAATTGATCTTACTTATACTATTACCTCACCTATGTGGTATTTCTTGCGTACATGGTCATTTCAGAAAGATATTCCGGTAGTATGGAGTGGTATAAAAGCGATTATTCCGGGATACTTCGATTATAAAATTACTTACTTTGGGTATCATCCTTTTGCTATTAAAGATGTAAGGCAAGGGAAGGCGGTTTTTCTTGCTCGTCCCGGAGACAAAGGGCAAGAAATAAGAGACCCCTACCTTTCCTATCATTTTGCCATGAAAGATATACCTGCGGTAAAACCTGATGACTTCATGACAACCGTTGAAGATTATAGAAGCTCAATTGATTTTGAGTTAGCCCGAACATTCTTACCAACCGGAGGTGAGCGTAATTATTCTATTACTTATAATGATTTAACAAAAACATTGCTCGAAGACAGTAATTATGGAAGCGCCATACGGAAATTTGGTAAGACAGCTAAGAAAATAGCTACAGAAGTAATGGCTAAATCTGCGTCTAAAGATACACTTGCCCTTATTAGTACGGCTTATGAGCATGTGAGGAACACAATGAAGTGGAACGGAGAAAATAGATTAGTGGCTACAGGAAAGCTTGACCAGATTTTCGAGAAGAAAATAGGTAATGCCACTGAAATAAACATGATACTTGTAGCGGTATTACAGGAATTAGGCTTTGATGCCAATCCTGTAATATTAAGTACGCGTGCAAATGGTAAAGTTTTGCCTGACATTGCACTCATTGACAGGTTTAATTATAGCATTGCTCACATGCGGGTTAATGGAAAAGATTTTCTGTTAGATGCCACTGACAAGTATGTGAAGATGAATATGCTTCCTAAAAGATGCCTTAATGAAAGAGGATGGTTAATCTCTAAAAATCCTAAATGGGTTTCTTTGGCGCCTACCGAAAGAAACCAGGTTACAACACAATTGACTTTTTCAATAAGTGATGAGCAACAATTGAAAGGCCAGTTTACAGAATCTTATTATGGCTATGCAGATTCAGAAAAAAAGGCTGAGATTAATGATGCAGGGCAGGACAAATATTTTGAAAAACTCAAGAGTCAATATAGTCTCTTTACAAACCCAGAATTTGCTCTTAAAGAAAGTGAAAGTAAAGAAACCAGAATCGATTGCCAGACTACCGTAACAGATGCCTATACAATAGCAGGCGATAGAATATTTATTCAACCTTTACTTTGGAAAACCCAAAAACAAAACCCCTTTATACAGGCGGAAAGAAAATATCCTGTTGATTTTGGCTATAGTATTCAAGAAACCGTTAGCGGGAAATATACTATTCCTAAAAACTATACAATTGAAAGCATGCCATCTTATATTAACCTCTACTTACCTAACAATAAAGGGAAATATCTATTTATGATAAAGTCTGAAAATGGGGTAATAGAAGTGATGAGTCAGTTATTATTAGCTAATTCTGTATTTACAGCAAATGAATATACAGAATTAAGAGAGGTCTTTAATAAGATGATTGCTAAACAAAATGAACAAATTGTACTAAAGAAAAACTAACCTTATTATCATTTGCTTCTATAGTCTATATTTTGCTTTCGACTAAAATGCTGTCTATAAAAGCTCCTTTAAATTACGCTAAACACTTATGAAAAAAACTGCGCTCCTGCTATGGCTTTTATGCTGTGCTGACCTACTGTATGCTCAAAAAGTAGAGCTACCCAAAATTAAGTTCGGAGAATTCAATCTGGCAGAAGTAGAAATGAAATCATATGCTCAGGATTCTTCAGCTGATGCCATTTTCTTATACGACTACGGTCAGACTAGCTTTGAACTGAAAGGAGGCATGATTTATACGCATTTTGTGTATCATGGACGAAAGAAAATCCTGAAGAAATCAGCTTTAGATTTAGGCACCATTTCTATGCAGTTGCTTAAATTCGGTTATGAAAGAGACCAATTGATTTCTGATATTAAAGGCTTTACCTATAACTTCGAAAATGGTGAGGTAAAAAAAGAAAAACTGACCAAAGAGTCTATTTTCATAGAGAAAATAGTGGGAGATGTACAGAATGTAAAAATAACGCTGCCCAACGTAAAAGAAGGATCAGTTATTGATTATACCTATACCATTGATACTCCTTTCTCTATCTCAAATAGTCCATCGACCTGGAGTTTTCAGGGTGCACATCCGGTTAAATGGAGCATTTACGAAATCACCATCCCTTCTTATTTTAGTTATCGGCTCCTGATGTCAGGTTATCTTCAATTGAGTGGTAATGATACTGAGCCGGTGAATATATCTCTTGGCTCGTTCGAGACTAATGGGCTTTTTCAGAGATTTACAGTAAAGGATGCCCCGGCTTTCAGAAACGAAGCCTATATCACCAATGTAGGCGACTATGTTTCAAAAATTGATTTTGAATTAGCCAGTATATCCTGGCCAAATGTATTAATTAAAGATTATTCTTTGGATTATGCAGCACTTAACCGGACTATGCTCGAAGACCAATCATTCGGAGGACAGCTGAAACGTACAGGCTTTCTAGAAGACGCAGCAAAAGAGATTAAAGCTAAATATAGTGATTCAACAGCCCGTTTGCGAGCTGCCTGTGAATTTGTTCAGAAAAACGTGAAGTGGGATGAAAGCTATGGGCTTTATTCAAACAATCTTAGAAAAGTGCTGGATTCTCATAAAGGCGATGCGGGTGATGTGAATTTACTATTAGTAGCCCTATTAAGAGAAATGGGTTACGATGCTAATCCTGTTATTTTAAGTACCCGGGGACATGGTAAAATTCATGAGCAATATGCTTTACGTAAGAAATTCAATTATGTGGTTGCTCATATCGAGCGCAATGGCAAAGATTTGCTTTTAGATGGAACTGACGAATACCTGAAATTGGGGATGCTTCCTATCGACTGCTTAAACGGAACGGGGTGGCTTGTTCATCCAACTAAGGCAAGATTTGTACCTATTATTCCAATCGAAAAAGATATCGAGTTTAAAAAGGCGAACCTTGTAATTGATGAAGAAGGCGAATTAAAAGGAAGTATTTCAAAATCTTATGGTGGGTACGGAGGATTGACCGCAAAAAAAGACTTTAAAGAAAAGGGTCATGAAAAATATTTAGAAGAAGCAAAAAAAGATAATGCATCATGGACTATCGAAAAAGCTGAATATCTGAATACAACAGGGTTTGATACCCCTATGGAAGCTCAATATCAGGTAACCTTAAGTGACTATATTACAAAAGCAGGCAATATGCTTTACCTGAAACCCATGCTTTCAGAGGGTCAGAAAGAAAACTTATTAAAAGCCAAGGAACGCTTGTATCCAATTGACTTTGCATTTCCTGTGGAAGAAACTTTTATGGCTGTTTACGAACTTCCGAAAGGTTATTCAATAGTTGAGGTACCTAAAAATATGACTATGAGCTTGCCTGAAAACACAGGGAGGTTTTCTTACCTTATTGCCGTAAATGAAAATAAACTGACAGTAACGAGCCGTGTGCAACTTCGTAAGTCACTGTATTTTGCCGAAGAATACCCGTTTTTGCAGGAATTCTTCGATAAGATGGTAGCAAAACATGGTGAACAAATTGTATTAAAGAAAAACTAACCTTATTATCATTTGCTTCTATAGCCTGTATTTTGCCTGCGGCTAAAATGCTGCCTATATGAGCTCCGTTAAAATTACGCTAAACACTAATGAAAAGAACTGCGCTCTTACTATGGCTAATTAGCTGTGCTAATCTTCTCTGGGCTCAGGAAATTACTGAGCCTAAGATTAAATTCGGGGAATTTAATCTTGCAGACCTTGAAATGAAATTTTATGATAAGGATTCTTCGGCCAATGCCATTGTTTTATACGATTACGGTCAGACAAGTTTTGACGATAGATTTGGCACAGCAAGTCAACGTTTTA
>CBIHRH010000089.1:0-11036 GCA_966212365.1 uncultured Emticicia sp.
CAATAGTTTATCAATTCGAGAAGTTAATTTTTAACATAATTAAAAAAAAAACTATAACTTTGGTTTCTCCTAAACATGAAAGTTTTACTGATATTTTTCAGCGTATAACCCTACCCATTAGACTTGACTAACCCTTGTCCATCATGAGTAAAAAACGTTCTGCACCTTCCACAAGAGCTCCGCAAGATTTCACAATAGTTGGTTTGGGGGCTTCAGCCGGAGGAGTTGAAGCTTTTCAAAAATTTGTTACTGCAATACCTGAAAATTCAGGCATGGCTTATGTCATGGTTTTGCATTTACCTCCCGACCATGAAAGTCTTTTACCGGAAATCTTATCCAAATATACCGAGCTGCCGGTAGTTGAAATAAGCGATGAGGTTGATATAAAATCCAACTATATTTACACGATTCCTGAGAATAAAATATTAATTGCCGTTGATGGTATGTTGAAACTATTACCAAGAGACAGTGAAAATCCGGTAGTTTATTCAATTGATATTTTCTTTCATTCGTTGGGAGAAGTGCATCAGAATAATGCAGTAGGCATAGTGCTTTCAGGCACAGGTCAGGACGGTACTTTAGGGCTCCAGGCCATAAAAAAATATGGAGGTATTACCTTTGCACAAGAACCTGATTCGGCTGGTTTTCCGGATATGCCCAATAATGCTATTGAAGAAAAAGTTGCAGATTTTGTGCTTCCGGCAGAAAAAATGCCGGAACAATTAATGAAACTCCAGCAAGTGGTAGACAACAACTATCCTGATGAAGACGAGAAGGCGATTCCCCGGAGTTATGAAGAAGTATTAAAACAAATTATCTTCTTTATCCGCCAATATAAGGGTATTGATTTCAGCTATTATAAAGAATCTACACTGCGCAGACGTATTGCACGACGGATGGGCCTATGCCGCTGTGAGGATATAGCAGAATATTACGAATTGCTGAAAAGCAATAAAGAAGAATTAGAACAACTCTTAAAAGATTTCCTGATACCGGTTACATCTTTCTTTCGTGACCCGAAAACTTTTCAATCTTTAACCGAGAGAGTTTTTCCTCACTTACTCGAAAACAAATTAAGCCAGAGTACCATACGGGTATGGGTAGCAGGTTGTTCGTCAGGCGAAGAAGCCTATTCAATTGCTATCAGCCTGCATGAGTTTCTGGCCAATAGAGCACCAGACATCAAAATTCAGGTTTTTGCTACTGATATTTCTGAAAGTAATATTGCTAAAGCCCGCTTAGGGGTCTACAATGCCCTTGATGTACAGGCTATTCCACCACATTTATTAGAGGCTTATTTTGTTAAAATTGATACTGGTACCTATCAGATCAACAAGTCTGTCAGAAATAGTTGCGTTTTTGCTGTGCATAATTTCCTGAAAGACCCTCCGTTTTCAAAAATAGATTTGGTTTCATGTCGGAATGTACTCATCTATATGACTACTTTTTTGCAGAAGAAAGCCCTTACTACGTTTCATTATGCATTGAAGGAAAAAGGGATATTGTGGTTGGGTAAATCTGAAACAGCCAATGTGGTATCAGACTTGTTTACATTAATCAGCAATCATGATAAATTCTTTAGCAGAAAATATTCAACCAGTCATTTTAAACAAGATGCTAACGATAGTATGGACGAAACCAAAAACTATAAAACTGATACCATCCATACACCCATGATAAGTCAAACTGATTTCCAGAAAAATGCTGACGAGATATTATTAAATCATTATACACCTCCATGCGTGATTGTCAGCGACCAGAATGATATTATTCATTTCAGAGGCGACACCTCTTTATTTTTCATGCCATCACCTGGCAAGGCTAGCCTGAATGTATTGAAAATGGTACGTAAAGAGCTGGCCTTTGATTTACGCAATCTATTGCATAAAGCAAATGTAGAGAAAGAGACCGTTATTAAAGAAAACATACTCGTCAAACAAGGAAACGAGTCTTACCTGGTTTCGGTAGAAGTTATTCCTCTGCTACAATCAGTGGCTTTGCATTTTCTGATTGTATTTAATAAACGGGCTATATTACCGGTAGAGCAAGAAACCTATAAACGAGGTGCAAGCAAAGCAAAAAAGAGCCTGGCCGAATTGCACATTGAACAGCTGGAAAAAGAATTGGCCCAGATACGTCAGGATATTCTGAATATCACCGAAAGTCAGGAAGCTGCCAATGAAGAGTTACAAAATGCCAATGAGGAGCTATTAAGTAGTAGTGAAGAGTTACAAACCCTTAATGAAGAGCTGGAGACCTCTAAGGAGGAATTACAATCGGGTAATGAAGAACTGATTAGTATGAATCAGGAACTCATTAATCGTCAGGAACACCTGAGCCGCACGCAGGCACAATTGGAGGATTTGAATAAAAAACTGATTATTCAGAACAGAGCTTTTGAGGGTGCACAGATAAGCTCTAAAATGGGAAGCATGACCTGGAATCTGCAAACGGATGAGTTTACGTATTCTGATAATCTCTTCCGTATTTTTGGGTATAAACCTAAGGAGTTTGCACCTACACTAAAAAAACTCAAAAATTTTGTTCATCCAGACGACCTGCCAGATTTAGAGAAAATCAGTAAAAAGCTTTTATTGAAGAAAAAAATCAGCGATTTATCATTCCGTGCTTATGCCAAAGATGGCTCACTTAAGTATATCAAAGGTACAGGTAGTATCCTGAATTTAGGATCTGAGAATATGCTGGTGGCCAGTTTACAGGATATGACAGAAGATGTTTTACTAAACATAAATCTTCAATTGCGTGAAGCACAATTATCAGAGTCGCAACGAATAGGTAAAATTGGTAGTTGGGAAATTGATTTTACGACAAATACCGTTCAGTGGTCTGATGAAACCTACCGTTTGTATGGCTATAAGCCGAAGGAAATTGTGATTGATTTCAATACTTTTGGAAATATGCACCCCGAAGATATTGAGAAACTAAAAAACACCATTGAGCAATCAAGAAAAACCGGGGAGTCATTTGAAACTGAATATCGTCGTTACGACAAACAAGGTAATATACGTTATATTTATTCTAAAGGTGATGTAAGGAAAGATAGAAGAGGGACTATAACGGGCATGTTTTGTATCAGCATTGATTTAACAGAGCTCAGAGTAAAAGAACAGAAACTGCGCGAGACCTTCCAACAACTCGAAAGCAAAAACTTAGAATTAGAGCACAGTAATGCCGAACTCGCTTCGTTCAGCTATATAGCTTCGCACGATTTAGGCGACCCACTCTATAAAATCGAAGCATTTACCGAGCGTATTTTATTAAAAGAAGAGTTGTCTGATACGGCCAGAGATTATTTCTCACGAATCGTCCGTTCGACTCAAAGAATGAAGAGTTTACTGACTGATTTGTTGAATTTTTCAAGAATGACAACCGATGAAGCCGTCTTTGCCAAAACAGATCTGAATACCTTATTAGAAGAAGCCAAGCAAAGTCTGAGCGAACGCATTGAGGAGAAAAAGGCTGTTATAGAATCAGATCATTTACCCATATTAACCATTATTCCAACGCAATTTTATCAGTTATTTACCAACATTATTTCTAACTCTATTAAATATAGTAAGAAAGATATAAGTCCAAATATTGTTATTAAAGCCATGCTGATATCAGGCGAAGATATCAATGACCCTAGAGCCATTAATAACAAAAAGTACTGGAAACTAAGTTTTACTGATAATGGAATAGGCTTTGAACAACAATATGAGCATAAGATATTTGAACTTTTCCAACGATTACATGGAAAGACAGAATATTCTGGAACCGGAATTGGTCTGACCATTTGCCGCAAGGTTGTTCAGAATCATGAGGGGCTCATTGAAGTTTTTGGTAGACCAAATATTGGCGCTACTTTTCATGTGTATATACCGGAAAGAGAGTAAGAACTGAGTAGACAAAAGACTAGCCATGTATAAAAACTATCTATACGCCATTGCAGCTGGTATAGCTATCGGGCTATTTACCATCTATGTGCTACCTCCTGAATTTGAGCTTTTTCTCTGGCCTCTGCTGATTGTAGCCATTGGGTATTTCGGAGCAAAAGCCAATACCAAAAGTCATTTCTGGACAGGATTCTGGTATGCCCTTGCCGTTGGTATCAGTATTACGCTGACGCATCTTTCATTAACTTCTGCGTATCTCTTGAGTCATCCTGCAGAAAAGCAACAAATTAACAATTATGACCCCGGCTTAGCGCCACAGCTTGTCTTGCTAATGGCCGCCCCTATTTACTGGCTCATTTTAGGCGGTTTGTCAGGACTTATGACCATCCTTTGGGTGAAAGTAAATAAAGCTAATTAAACGATGCTCAATTCCATCTTTCGCCGGAGGCTATCACAACTGCAAAGAACAGCAAAAACAATAAAGCTGGCACCGCGAGGAGTCCTGCCAGGATTTTTGCTACATTCAGGTTACCTGCTCCTTTTAGTGCAAGCGAACCCAACAGCACTCCTGCCAAGGCTACTAATAATACAAGCCATAAACCCATATTAAAAGAAGAAACCGACCCATCGGCCAGGCCTATAAAGAAGAAATAAAGGGCAATCAGTGCTACAATGGCATCAATCCCCCAGAAAATCCAGAATAATATCATTTAGGTAGCAATTAAAGAATAAATGCATTTTCGGGCAAATATGGCAGTAACAGACCTTAATCCATAATCTAACTCAATCAATAGCAGTATAACTCTATTGAATGGCATAAAGAAAACCCTGAAATGTTCTCGACAAAGCATTTCAGGGCCTCTAAATCTTAAGACACTTGTTTCATTTGATATTCTCTGGCACGTAAGTAAGGTGCGTTTCACTGTTTTAACAAAACTACTCTTTACAATTGCCGATTTCTTTCAGTTTTACTACTACCCTGTTAAAAGTAACTTTTACCCGGGTGCGGGTTCCGGCTTCGTCTCCATCAGTATCTCCTACAAAAGCGAATCTTTGGATAAGCTCTCCACTTCCTTTCTCAAAAAAATCTTCTGAATGTCCGCTGTCTAAATAGTTGGCACTTGTTTCTTTATCGCTTACTATACCCATAATTCTCCTGTTGGATGGAGCCGTGTAAATATTAAAAACTCCTGAACCCTCAGCCGTTGTCCAATCGCTTTTGGTTTCACGGGCACGCATCTGAACCCTGGCTTTTATTGTGTTACCGTCTACAAAGATATTCACCCTTGCGCTCACATTTGGACCATTGGCATTAAACTCTCTATCGCCTCGGGTACGTGGTGGTGTATAGGTAATTACATCAGGAGCAAAAGATTTTTCTTCTTCCTTGCAATTGGGTATAACAGGTTGCGTAACAGCAATAGACGATATCTGCCCATCTTTATATTCTAATACCAGTCGGCTGCTATTTTCATTGAGCAACACTCCATTGCTTCCTAAATTCAACACCATATGATAGTGTGATAACCGGTTAATGGCATTAGTCACCTCAATTTTCTGATTATCATTAGTTATCAGAAATAATTTCAAAGGCTGATTATCAAAATCATAGCCCGAAATATCCACCTTACTTCTCCTGTTAGGTGTCAGATTCATATCAATAGCCGTCGGTATTACCTGACAGATGGCAGGTGTACGCTCAGGAATGGGTTTCTTTAATAACTCTGCTTTTATACGTTGCAGCGCCTGTATGACCCTAGCGCCTAAAAAATCAACATTACACCGAATCTCTGATCCCGCGGCGGCAATAGTTCTGTTCGCCAGATTCTGGACTTCTGTGCGTATAGTACTTTGGGCTTCGTCTGTCAGTTTATCACTCAATTCCTGCAAGGTAGACTGCCATGACTCCGACTGATGGCTGATTTCGTCAATGGCATCGTCTATCATGGCCGCCGTATTATTAGTAAGGTCCTGTGCTGTGTCCTGAATGGTTCGTTTCAGCCCACAACCCACTATGAAGAATAGAAGAAGAAAGGATGCAATTAATTTTTTCATGGCTATTCGGTTTAAGTGTCATGACTTCAACAGCAGTTTTGATCACAAAAATAGAGCAAACCACTTAATGGCAATAGAGGGAAAACCCGCATTTTGTAAGGGAGAAACACGGTATTTGGCGCATTTGAAGAATAATTACCTGATAAAAAGTTCTATGCTGATAATTACATATTCGGGAAAGCCCTTTAAATATGTGTTTTGTGGAAATAATTCCTCAGAAAATCATGGAATGTAGTTTTCGCATAATGAGGGTAGAAATATCTTAAACCTCTCATTCTATGGCACTTTACACACAAATCATCTGGCTTTTTGTATTGGCAATTCCTATTGCCTGTGTGGCATGGACAGTAACCCACGAAGAGATTTTCAGAGAGCCTAGAGAATACTGTCAGAAACGAAGCCAAAAAGCCAAAAGCATGTTTCAACGTAAGTTCTTTTATGTTTTTACCTGCGAATATTGCTTTAGTTTCTACGTAAGCATTCTTTTCATTATCATCACTGATTATCAGTTGTTGTATTCTGACTGGCGAGGTTATCTTATCGCTGTTTTTTCGTTGGTTTGGGTGGCTAATATCTATATGAGCCTTTTTTTTAATATAAGAATCGGCATTAAAAAGGAGGGTTTGGAGGCTAAAGTAAAGGAGAAGGAGTTGGATGAGATTAATAAAGCGGAGTGATTTTGGGGAATAATCTATGGTATTTTCCTCACCCCAACCCCTCTCCCTGAGGGAGAGGGGCTTAAAAGTCTCCCTCTCCTCCTTCAAGGAGAGGGAGATTTAGAGGGTGAGGCGGTCGCCGTACGGAGAATCTTAACCAAATAATATTTTGTGTAAAATACTTTTGACAGCCTCACTTTTTAAGATAAAAGTCTCAATATCTATTTCATTCAAGCACTGCCTCCATATTGATATAGACATCAGCCAGGTCTGTCAGTTTATTATCTGCCTGAATTTCCTCTTCTAGAGTAATTTGCAGTAGTTCTGCCGCTTGATTATATCTTAAAATACTGGCAATTGTTCTTAGTGTACCGTAAGAGGCAATCTCATAATGCTCAACTTTTTGCGAGGCAAAAATAAGCCCGCAATCTCTTACAACACTGTTTTCCTCTGTCGATTTGATGATGTCATTACATTCATATAATATGCCCACCATAGCCGGACATTTCTTTGTTTTTGCAGGCTCATGAATTATTTTGAATACTTTTTCAAGGCGGTTTACATGCGCTTGTGTTTCAGTAAAATGCGTTTCAAAAACTACCTGTAAGTCTTCTGATGTAGCCGCTGTGGCAAACCTGGGAAGAGATTGTATCTGTTTTTTTTCAGACCAGTAAATATTTTTCAGACCATCTATAAAGAGCTTCCTTAGCTTTTCTCCGGTATTTTTAACTATATGTGTTATGTGGTTTTTCATGGCAACTTATAATTAAAGTTAATGGATTTAATATCCTCCATAAAAAACTTATACCAGTACAAACTCTATCGCATATACTCTTTACCAGAAAAAATAATTCTTTATTATTTCGCAATCTCATTCATAGCCGCCAACACGGCTTCATCATAAGTTCTGTACTGACCGCTATCATACTTCCTTAATTCAACAAGAATGATAGGTATGTACCTGAATTGTCTTTCTTGCAGATATTCATTCAATAGTTTCTTAGCTCCTGCAACATCTCCCATTTTTTCAGCAATCATAATTTCTCCTGCCCTCGTAAAATGCTCATATAATGATGCACGCCAGGTATTATATCCCTGATTCGACATCGCTAATCGCATGGGCTCCAATAAGTGCTCTGTATCAGCTATCAGTTTTTCAGGCAATTTATCTACACTGGGATTCACAAACGAATGCCCAAACTCATGCACACTTAATTCTCGCAGACGTTGTTTATCGGTAAAACCCATTTGCAGGTCATTGGTATTTAAAAACGTCTGAAAATCAAGCGCACCAAATACATTAAAGATATGAGTCTTTCCGGCCGAAGTATAGCTTACTCCAAAGCCCATGCCTTTTGGAATAGTAAGACTAGGTACTAATGTATAAGTATCAAAACTTTGTTTGTAGAAACCCTCCATAGCAGCAATAAAATCGGTTTCCGGTAGCCCTTTTCTTACCTCCTCTATAGCCTTATCATAGTACTTTTTTGAGTCAACAAGGTATTGGTTGAAATCTGTTTGTGTGTAAAAGGTATTCAATCCGTCTAAGAAGATTTTAGTATTTTCTCTGGCCTCTTTCAGGTTTTTGGTTTTGGAGAAATTGATATAATAAGATTCGGGAATTGCATCCGTAAGTTTTGCATCGGGAAAATCTTCAACCTGTACCAATAGAGCGATGAGGTAATCCAGCCAAAGATGGTCGGCTACAGTGAAACTATTCAGCAGGCTTTCGTTAGCGGCAAATTTCTTATATTTTTCATAAATGAAGAAACCGTAATTATGCCAGTCTTTTTTAGGCATTTTTTTACCTCTTATATCTATCGTTTTGGTTTCAATATCTACTCCTTCAAAACCAATAAAATAGGCTAATCCTAATAATTCAACATTCTTATTTATCTGAATCCTTAGTTTTTTATTGGGCGGTGAATTATAGGCTAAAAGATTGTTTGTCAGAAAAATAAAGAAAATCAGTGTAATAGTTTTTTTCATATGATACAATGATTAAAAGACCCTTGCAAAGTGTTATCAATTTTACAAAAAAGCCCTTGTTTTAAAACAGGATTATAAATAAATGCTTCTCGCAGATTTTTACAAGAAGCATTGCATTTTCATATAGACAATTGTGAAGGCCATATCCCCTACACAGTCATCAGCCTGAACAACCTTATCATAATCATATCTATCAAATATTTTAATTTCTTCTTTTTCATACATAAAATCACATTATCTTGCCCTCAAGGCATCATTATCCGTAAACACATATTCTACTCCCCCGCAACTTCTGTTGAGCATACTGCTCTGGTATCTTGAATAAGCTTTTGGATTAAAGAAACTGCGGGATTCTTGTCTGCAGTTAATATCACCGTTCAGAATCTCACACTGCTTTACATCTATTATTCTTTTTCCATTGGCTAAAATGACAACAATTGAATCACCATCCTGCGGGAAACTCCCCAAAGGTAATTCATCTGTCCAGAAACTAAAATCAATGCTATTCTCTCCTTTCACCTCTACCATTTTTACTTCACCTAAAGATCGCTTGCCCCAACCAAACTTAACAGGCTCACTCGATTTATTGGTGAAACTCACATAATACAAGCACGTTTTGGGGCCCATACAGGCGTTTAAGATAAAAGCACCACTTATTAAAAAAATTACAGCTTTCGTTTTCATAGGTTTATTTATTATTTATAAAAAGAGTTGGTGCCTGATATGCACCAACTCGAGTCTATCCCTATTGGATTTCTATTTTCTTCTTGTCTTTTGCCTTGGCAGGCTCTGTCTTTGGCAAGTCGAGTTTCAGAATACCATCCATGTATGATGCTGCAATAGCATCTTCTTTTACATTCTCAGGTATCTGAAAACTCCGTTGGAATGATGAATAACTAAACTCTCTTCTGGTAGCTTTTTTCCCGTCAA
Source organism: uncultured Emticicia sp. (assembly GCA_966212365.1). Classification (GTDB taxonomy): domain Bacteria; phylum Bacteroidota; class Bacteroidia; order Cytophagales; family Spirosomataceae; genus Emticicia. The sequence goes on from CBIHRH010000089.1 coordinate 9,527, forward strand.
ATTCTTCTCTTTCATTTTTCTGTTCAGAAGAAATTGTCAGAACATTGTTTTCAATATCAATATTGAAGTCTTCTTTTTTATAACCCGGAATCGCTACTTCTACCTGATAGCTTGTATCCGTTTCTGAAACGTTTACAGCCGGAATTCTTGTTCCTAATTCTACGCCTCGATTATACAAATCCTTGTTGAAAAAATCATCCCACAAAGAATCGAAAGTAGGGAACAAATCGTCCTTTTTCCACTTGATTAATGACATAACTTTTTAAATTAAGATTTAATGCCTACTCTATTCAGTTTTCAGCTTCTCTGTCAGTCGTAGTCTATATACTAAACCAGACCATATACAATTTGTTTCATAAAAATTGATAATCTCCTTATTAAACTTCTGAATAAAATGTTGCAAAAATATACCCGATAGAATATCACTAAAAAAAAGCCCATTTTGTAGCAGAATATCAACAGATAAAAAGGTGATGTGGAAGAATGAACCCACGTATATCAGGGGATTTATGAAATGCTTATTCTAAGAAAAACAGGACTTCACTATTAATTTTTTATACAAAAAACCATAATTAATCTGGCAGAGACTGTTTTGGTATAATTTTTTATAGTTTATTAATATAGTCATTTTGTTAACAAAATGACTTATCATGAATCTGATAAAAAACAAAAACGCGATAAAGATTATCGCGTAATTAAAATCATAAAGTCATGGAATCAATCTTCGAAAATAATATCCAACATAGATTTTATATCTTACGGACCGATCAGAATGTGTTCTATTATTCAATTATGACGAGTCCTGAACCGCGTTTTTGTTGGTATCAATTACTAAAGCCTGTTGTCTGAACGGGCACCAGTGGTTTTAGCATTACCATCTGATTTTAAGCCTCTTAAACGGCTCACACTGCCGGGATTATTAATAGTTGCCTCTGCTGTTCTGTTTCCAGCATATTCTTTGGTTTGTGTTCCCGAAAAATCATCATTTGTGGCATTAGAATACTTATCTTTAGTATCCTTCTTAGCTTTCTTTTGTGTAGTTTCCATAATTTTAATCAATTGAATTGATAAATATTTTCTGGGGAATAACTCAAAAACTCTATGCCAACTACAAAGAAAATCCACAGATGATGGGATGAAATCAATCTCACTTCATCAATCTAAACTGCTGAAATCTTCAATATCTGAACACATTTCAGATTCAGCTCCCTAAAATATTGCCGATTTATCCGATGGAATTATTTAAATTGGAGAATATTATCTCTCTACTATGGCAAAAAAAGCAGACTCCATTAGAATTACAGATATTGATGCCAAACATTTTATCCAAGACCTTCAGGCCCTGCAATCAGATGAAGAGCGATTGAAAATCCAGCGTTATTTCAAAACCGAAACAGGTGAAGAAGATGAATTTATGGGTGTAAAAATGGGACAATTGTTTGCCCTGGCTCAAAGCTATAACCAAATGCCCATAGAAGAAATAGAAAAATTGTTAGAAAGCCCGATTCAT
>CBIHRH010000090.1:0-11012 GCA_966212365.1 uncultured Emticicia sp.
TAAATCTTCTGCTTCTAAATCTGTACTAAAAGATGAATCGTTTGGCTCTTCAATAGCATATTCCAAATCGACTGCTATCATTTTTTTGCTTCGTACATACATCAGGGCTTCGTTAATCATGATTCTTCTCACCCACCCCTCGAAACTTCCCTGGAACGTAAACTGGTCTATCTTGTCAAAAATCTTCATGAATCCCTCAATCATCACATCTTCTGCCTCCATTTTATCTCCCACATAACGATTACAAACGGCCAGCATCTTAGAAGCAAATTTCTCGTATAGACGAGTCTGTGCTTTGGAGTCTTGCCTTTGTACTGCCCTTGCGAGGTCGTACTCGTTAGTGAATAAGGATAAAATTCGTGTCATAAAATCATACGTTCATAAGCAAGATGCAAAAAACTATTGAAAGGGTTGCGTCAGAAATAAAAAAATATTGATGGTTATAAAATATTTTTCTGAGATATAGAATAGATACGGATGAACTTGTTAACATTTTTAATTGAACTACTATAAAATGAATCTTGTATTCGCTGAATCTCAAATGATAATCCCTCCACCATCGCTGCGCTGCTGTCTTCTGGTAAAAAGGTAGCCACCGTAGAGGCTACCTTTTTAATAGTTGTTTTACGAATGATAATGAAATATTAAACACCCCTTAAATTTCCGACTTAGTATTATGTTTTCAAAGCATTTGAAGAGGTTTCCGCTAAAATCAAACTATTCAATTGAGCAACCACTGTCGTAGTAATTATGGAAAATGACTATCGACTACCCCGCATCCGCTTCGCTCAGGCATAGAAAGACCATGACAAGGTGTCCTATTGAGTCTAAAAAAAAAAGCCTAGCCCGGTGGCTGAGCGTAGTCGAAGCCCGAGCCAAGCAAAGACTTCTCTATAAACCACTTCCCATCAAGCACTTACCTGATTCTTCAAAAATGCATCTTTCTGCCATCCCAAAAATTTTATATTTTTTTTCAGATTTTTTTTGGAGTTTGGTACAATGCTTGTACTTTTGCACTCCCAAATGGTCCTGTGGCCGAGTGGCTAGGCAGAGCTCTGCAAAAGCTTCTACAGCGGTTCGAATCCGCTCGGGACCTCCAAAAATTCAAAAAAGCACCTCAAAAGGGTGCTTTTTTGTTTATCTCTTCCTAATTAGATTTTGTTTCTTCTCTACTTTAAGACCGATACATAAATTTATCTTATATTTGACTATCAAAAAAGCGATCAATTGCTAATCTAAACATGAGAGTTAATTATGGCTGAAAAATATAATATTGTTTATTACATGGGCGCTGGTGCTAGCGCAATGGGGATTCCTGTCGTGGCTGATTTTAAGAAAGTGCCTGAAAAAATGAAAGAATTTTTAAGGTTAAAAATTGAGGAAACTTCATCAGACTCCGAAAAACAAGAATTAAAGAAAATTCAAGGAGTGTTAGCTGAATTTATGTCTGATTTTAGTCGAGTTTCAAGTATGGATACACTTGCTAAAAGAATTTACCAACTTTATGGTAATGGAGATAAGTATAGAAAATATAAATTGTTTTTAGAGTTAATATTTTGTTTTCAACATTTCTATAAAATAGAAAATCCAGATGCTAAACTTTCTAATGATTTAGGGATTAGACCAAATTTTGGTGACCCAAGATATGAGAATTTAATTCGAACTATTGGTGAAACCATTGATTCTCAAGAAAAAGAATTAAAGGTGGAAATACCTAATAATTTTGGCTTTATAACTTGGAACTACGATATACTTTTTGAAAACACTCTGGTGAAAGACAAAAGATTAATGAAAAGTGATAATGATTACCCTTATAGATACAAAGTTGTTAGTTTATTCCATAATAATTTTGAGGATATAAATTTGTATAATGGAGCAAAAATGTTAAAACTAAATGGTACAGCTTTTAGTGATAACATTAACGAAAACATATTTGAGAAAGATGAGCCTAGTAACGATTATAATTCTTACTTTCTAGATACTATTAAATATTTAATCAAATATTATGCACGTACTAACACTATAAACTTTGCTTGGGAAAATCAGAACGATGATAAACTCAAAGAGAAGCTTAAAATACTAGCCGGAAAAACTGATATAGTAGTTCTTATTGGATATTCTTTCCCGACAGTTAATAGATTAATTGACAAAGCTTTTTTTGATAATTTGAAAGCTAAGATAAACTCCAAAACAACTTTGAAGGTATATATTCAAGGTCGTGATTTTAGTGATTCGGTAAGAATCGAAAGATTATTAAAGCAATGCTATCAATCTAACAAACCACATTTTGAGACCGTTCCTGTCGAAAGTGGGGACTTTTTCTTTGTTCCATCGGAATATTTTGAAGAAAAAGAAATTGATAAAAAAATTAATCCGTCATTATTTCGCTAAAGTATTACTATAAAAACGATTTTAGGACGCTATAACAAAAAAAAGTGTTGCCAAAAACAGGCAACACTTTCCGGCATATTTAAACGTATTACTAACCTTTTTTCCCTTTTTTTGGTTTTGTCTTTTCCTTCTCCTCTGTCACCCCATTGACAGTCACTGTGTATTTCAAATCACAGGTACCATCGCCATAATCAATAATTTTTGTATCACCTGAAACAGGTTTGATTTCTATTGTTCCACTAACCGGGAAACCTCGCGACTCATTGCAAGAGAATTTCGTCACTATGGCCTTGGTAATATTGGCTGTGAACTCTGTCCCATCACTCGATTTGGCACTTGTTGTACCAGTCGTTTGTGATTCGTCATCATTTCTGGCTGCTGTTCCCTTATTATCTACTACACGTGTTTTAGTACTTGTATAAGTAATTACCTTATTAGTATTTGTATTGGTAATTGTGATATTAGCTAATTTCTCGCTTGCTGTCGCTTTACCATTGGCAACCGTTGTAGTAATAGTATGTGTACCATTAATCACAAGCGTATCTCTTTTCAGATTTTCATAATTTACTGTGCGGGTCAATGTACCTGAAAAACCCGAATCCGGCTTTACAGGAATCGTAATGGTCATTTTTCCTCCAACTGCGTTATCGTCGCAAACACCACCAGTTACATTTGTGTAATCATATACTATAGTAATGGTATTGTTAGCTACCGTTTTGCTTACATCGGCACAATTATCAAATTTGCCTTTCCAGGGTTTCTCCCAGCCAATACCTAAATTTGGGAAATGCCCGCCATGCTTACCTTTGTCTCCATCACCGTTTTCTCCGGTTTCACGAAAATTCCTTCCACCAAAAGGCAGGAAAGTCACGTCATCAACTAATTCGTACATGTCTTCAGACTCATCCTGAACTGTCTGATTATCGGCTACTACTGCTGCCGATTGAGCCTCAGGTGTTACAGAGTTATTATCTGAGTCATTTGTACAGGCCGTGACTGCCAATCCGAGAGCAATGCACAGTGAAGCAATTTTTAAAAAATTGTTTTTCATCGGTTTTAATTAGATTTAAAATAGTGAACAAATAAAATTTGTGTACACTTTTTCTCATAGATCACAAAACTTTATAATGATAGATTAGCGAAACTTTTATAAGGACGAATCAGCGAAAGAAAAGGGTTGCACAGTTTAAAGTTAAAATTTAGAAACGCCTGATTGTAAGTCATTTGGATTAAAAACTTTTTGGAAATTGCATTTTACCACTGAATGATATTTGGAAACAAAGTTTGTCTTGCATATATCCATACCTATACCTTATTTTTACAGATGGAACAACAATCTAATAGTATATTCTCTCTCCAATATTGGCTTCTCTGCATCAGTTCACTGGTTTTCTTTGCAAGTTTCAATATGCTCATACCTGAGCTACCCGATTATCTGTCTAAATTAGGGGGCGCTGAATCGAAAGGGCTTATCATTAGTCTTTTTACACTTACGGCCGGACTTTCCCGTCCTTTCAGCGGACGCCTGACCGACCGTATCGGCCGTGTGCCCGTAATGGCTTTTGGTTCTCTGGTTTGCTTTGTATGTGGTTTCTTTTACCCTTTGGTGACTACTGTTTTCCCTTTTTTAATGCTAAGGTTGGTGCATGGCTTTTCAACAGGTTTTAAACCTACCGGAACAGCCGCGTATATTGCGGATATTGTACCCATCAACCGAAGAGGTGAAGCAATGGGTATGCATGGACTGATGAGTAGTTTCGGAATGGCTTTCGGACCAGCTTTAGGTAGCTGGATTGCGGATACTTTTTCGATGAATGTATTGTTTTATGTTTCTTCGATGTTTGCGCTCATCTCTATTGCGATATTGTATAATATGAAGGAAACGCTGCCGAAAAGCCACCAGGAGAAGTTTACGCTTAACTCGTTGAAGGTTACACAGAATGATGTCTTTGATATTATGGTTTTACCTGCGGCCATTGTTATGTTTCTGACTTCTTTCAGTTTTGGTGCAATTGCTACGCTTTCGCCTGATTTAAGTAAGAGTATAGGCTTGCATAATAAAGGTTTATACTTCCTGATTTATACCCTGGCTTCGCTATTTATCCGTTTTGCGGCAGGTAAAGTTTCTGATAAAAACGGACGCATTCCAGTATTACGTTGGGGTTGTTTTGCATTGATTATTGCTATGGCTTTTACAGCCTTTGCTCACAATATCTATCTCTTTGTGATAGCAGCTATTTTCTTTGGCATCGGCCAGGGAGTATTATCTCCTATTCTGCAGGCATGGACTATCGACTTATGCGATGAGAATAATCGTGGACGGGCGCTGGCAACCATGTATATCTGTATGGAAGCAGGCATTGGTTTGGGAGCATTTCTTTCGGCAGAAATTTATCATAACAGCATTGCCCAAATGCCTTATGCATTCTTGATTATGGGAAGTCTGGCAGTTTTAGCTTTTGCTTATCTGTTTTCAGGCAAAGTTCGCCGCATGAAAGCAGCATTCTAAAACCAGGCTTGGTCGAGTGTACCAATATATTTATCAGGCAGATTTCCTGACAGATACTCTTTGAGGCTCTTACTGATATTAGGATACAGGTTGATATTTGATAACTCCTTTAAACTAAGCCACCTGAAAGCTAAGGCTGAGGTATGTTCGGGATTGATCGTAGGATTTCCTTCTATGATTTTACCTTCAAAAATAAAATGAATGGTTTGTTTCTGATGTTCTGAAAAATGGACTTCTCCTACCATCATCAATTCGCCGATTTCGATTTTGATGCCTAGCTCTTCTTCTAATTCTCTCGTTAGCGCAAGGGTTAATGATTCACCGAATTCTAAATTGCCACCCGGCAAATTATATACATCCTGACCACCATATTGATAATGCAGGGTCAGGATTTTTTCGTCTTCTATAATGGCAACTGCCGGCCTGATTTTCATAGCTACGTAAGTGGACTCTCTTTAATAATAGGTTATTGAGTGAATTAGTGATTGAGTGATTAATTCTCAATACACTTGCTAAAGTATTTTACCACTGAGTTGCGCCAAGTTTTGCACAGAGTGGCACGGTTATTTTTCTTATATACTCTGTGTAACTCAGTGCAAAACCCGGTGTTACTCTGTGGTTTAAAGATAAAATACCAAATAATTACTTTTACTTCAAAGCCATCTCATAAAATCTATCTGAGTCCTTTTTCAACTTAATTAACGATTCTTTATGAATATACATCATATGTCCGGCTTCAAAATATGTAAAATTCACATTTTTCTTTTGCTCAGGCCGCAACATCATATGATTAAAAGTATACTCTGCCGCGAAATAAGGGGTTGCCAAATCATAATAGCCTGCTGCCACCCAAACTTTTAAATAAGGATTCTTCGACATGGCCTGGCGTAACGCTTCACTCACATTCAGGTATTTGTTCTGTACATTGCTATAGTTCCATGGTTGAACTCTCCCCGTCAGAATCAGGTATGGCAAATCATTTTCATATTTCAGTTCCTGACGTAAGTACTGGTTAATTGTTCCGGAATAAGGCCCCGAAATAGTAGCATCCAGGCTTGGGTCAAACTCATAGCGCTCTCCTGCATTGTCGTAGTCTGTACCTGTGAAACGTCCATCTAAACGCCCTGCGGTTTTGCCATCCTCGCGCAACAATTCTTTTACAAAACGACCGATTTCTATACGATTATTAGCTCTTTTGATAAAATCTTTCGATAAGCCTGTAAACTTGCTTAGTTTTTCAGTAACCATCGCTTGTTCTGCTTCGCTTGCCTGGTCGCCTTTCATCAATATGGTTGAGTATTCATTCAGGACAAATTTTTCAACTTCGCGCAAAGTCTTTTGTAAATCTGCCTGATATTCAGGAGCTATTTTCTTATGATACCATGCCATAGCCGTATAAGTAGGCAGGAATAGTTCATAAGGCAAATCGTTTCCTTTATCAAAAAGGGCTGTCTGGAAATTCAGAATAGACGAAATCAAAGAGATACCATTGATATACATATTGTACTTATCCTGCAGATAACCCGATAAACCTGCCGCTCTGGTAGTACCATAGCTCTCGCCTGCCAGAAACTTAGGCGATGCCCAACGGCCATACTTAGTAGCATGCAAGCGGATAAACTCCCCTACTGATTCAATGTCTTCATTATAACCCAAAAACTGACGCTCGTTTTCACCTTGCACGGCACGACTATATCCGGTGTTCACAGGGTCTATAAATACCAAATCGGTTTTATCTAACCAGCTATATTCATTATTCACATACGAATACGGCGGCGCCAAAGATTCACCCTTATCGCTCATCGGGATACGCTTCGGACCAATACAACCCATATGTAACCAAACTGAAGCCGAGCCCGGGCCACCATTAAAAGTATAGGAAACAGGTCGTTTCGATAAATCACTTACACCATCCTTACTATAGGCAATAAAGAAGATATTGGCCTTAGCCTTACCGCTTTCATCTTTTAGTACCATATAGCCTGTACGGGTAGTATAATTGATGGTTTGTCCACCAATAGTTACCTGTCCTTTGGTTTCTATAGGTGCCGGAACAGGCGGCAGAGCCGCTGGTTTTTCGTCAGTTTTTTTGTCTGTATTCTGGGCGAAAGCCGAGAGTGTAATACAAGTAAGTACAAAAAGGATAGTTTGTCGAAGTCTGGTCATAAGTTCAGGGAATTGATTGAAGGCAAAAATAGAAAAATTTGTGAGCATGCAAGAAAATAACGGAAATAAAAAAAGTTTCACTTTTTCACTATGCATCTCCGAGAAATCATCTATATACAACCTGAGTTTTTAAAACGCCAATTCATCCATAAGAGTTAACACTTCAATCAAGCCAGTATTTAAAAATAGCTCTTTAAGCACTCATATTTGCAAAGCGAACGGAAAATCTGTGAAGCAGAGAAACTGATTTGCTTTATCAATTATTTCAAACAAAGTTATTTTTACACGTTATGAAAGCTTTACATTACTCATTAAAATCTATTTTAGGTATCTGCATTATGCTTAGCTTTTTTCTTACTTCTTGCGATAAGAATAAAGAAAAAGACCCGGCACCGGATTTAACTACCCAAATCGAAGGTAATTATGCATTTACTGAAGTATTGCTTAACGGACAGACTATTCCTGCCAACCAAACAAATATTAAAGGAACAGTTAAAATTATACGTGCTACTGAAACAACTGTAGATGTAGATTTGAATATCCGTCAGAAAGACACCAACGAAGATTTTCTGGTAGGAAAGGTAACAGGTGTAAAAGCTTCGCAAGGTAGTGGCATTATTGATTTGATTTATGAAGGCGAGAAAGTAGGAACAGTAAAAGGTAATAAATTATCAATTAAGAGCGTAGACGAAGATGATCAGGAGTTTACGCTGGTAGCGGTTAAATAAAGCAATATCAGGAATTACTTGTAGAAGTGTCAGCGAATGAATTCGCCGCCTAATTCAACAAAGGTATTTTTTAATGTTATGCCGGACTTAAGTCCGGCTTGTATACATAAAATTATTCCTTTGTTACTTTAGACACCGACCGCGACGGCGGACCGTTTCATTCGGTGAAAGTAGAATACTAAATATCCACATTCCTACAAATCACACATCCTTTTTGACAATTCATACATAAATACGGCCGAACAAAATACAGCGTATCAAAACATAATAAAAGAATTTTTATTTTTGAAGATTGCCTGATAAGAGCATGTTTAAATTTTATTTTTCTGACCGAAAAGCATAGATTTTTTAGCTAGACAAGGCGTATTTTGCAGATGTAGCCAGCAGCTACATCGAAAAAATACAACGTAGTATAGCTAAAAAAGATAGCTTTGAAGGTCGAATAATAATTTTTAAACATGCTCTAAACACTGTACTGAAATTAATGAGGCCCAGATTTTTTTCAAAATACGAATGGTGGTATCACCTGACAATGATACCCGTCTTTTTTGTCGCAGGTAACTATTACTTCATTGGTGATAGTTACTTTTCTGATTTTAAGACATTCCTGATCGGAACCGAGCTTGTTTTTGTTCTATACTGGTTCTCTATTGTTGTTCTTACTATAGCTATTCGCTGGGTGATAGCCCGTTTCCCGCACTTCCACCAAAACGCGATACGTTTGGTTGTGATGCTCATACTCGTTGGCAGCATAACCATGCTACTGGCTGTTTTTGACGTATGGGCCTACAGCATAATCCCCTATCTGAAAGTTGATTTTATCTGGGACAAAATATGGCCCATCATGATACTAGGTGTATTTTTCGATTTTTTTCTCTGTGCGGCTTTAGGTTTATTCTATGCCTTTGAAAAGTGGCGCCAGAATCAGACTGAAAGTGAGAAATTAGAACGCATTGCCCTACAACAACAGTTTGATACACTGAAAGGACAGGTGAATCCGCATTTTCTTTTCAATAGTCTGAATACCCTTTCGTCTTTAATCGGAGAAGACAAAGATATGGCCGAACAATTTGTAGAAGACCTCTCCAGAATATATCGCTACATGCTACAGGCTGCTAAAGTAGAATTTGCATGCTTCTCTACAGAATTAGAATTTCTTGAAACTTATGCCAGGCTCCTGAAAGTACGCTATGGAGAGGGTTTACAATTTAACATTCCTCAGTCTGGTTTTCACAAAGGGCTTGTACTATCTCCATTGAGTTTGCAGAATCTGATTGATAATGCCATCAAGCACAATATGATGTCGGTCAGCAAGCCTTTAATCATTACAATTGATGTTTTACCTGACAGGCGGATAAGCGTGAAAAATAACCTGCAGAAAAAAATCAGAAGCATCGAGACGCAAGAAGCCTTGTTAGCCAATCTGGTGGCAAAATATAGTTTCTTATCTAATGAAGCAGTAGAGGTAATTGAGCAAGACAAGCATTTTACGGTTGTTCTGCCTGTAATTATGGAAAAAGAATTGAGCAATTTGTCGGGATAAACCCTCAATTCATACATCGTTTATGAGGATTTATGCAGAGCAGTTAATATAATGAGTAAACAACCTACTTATTTTTGTTTAAAAGAATAATGTGTTTTGATTAATAACCCAATGAAGAATCTTTTTGCCCACGCACTTAATGAAAAACCTGAAGCCAAAACAAGCTGGTCTTATATGCTGACCATGCCTGTTTTTCTGATGTTTTTCAGTTATTTGTTAATCGGCTCCGGATATTTTTCTGACATCAAAACATTCGTTGGGGCTACCTTACTGAACGGGCTCCTGCTAACCTGTACTTTTTATATTCAGAACCATGTTAATACCACTATTTCAAATAGATATTCGAGTTTACATCAGACTATTCAGCGGGTGGCATTATCTGTATTCACACATGCTATATTTTCAGGAGTTTTTTTGTTGTTGATTGCCACTTTATATGTAAAATTCAGGTTTTTTGGTGCAACAGCCAGCTATAAATCCATCATTATTGTCTATGTTATCAATATGATGGCTATTGTACTGACAATTGTTATACAAGAGACTTTCCATTCATTAGGACACTGGAAACACCATGAATATACTAAGGAAAAACTACTGAAAGAAAATATACAAGGGCAACTGCAAAGTTTAAAAGCACAGATAAGCCCGCACTTTTTATTTAATAGTCTCAATTCACTCTCAACTCTTATTGCCGAAGATTCAGAGAAAGCGGAAGAGTTTGTAGATCAGATGGCACGGGTGTACAGGTATCTGTTACAGACCAATCAGTCAACAGTAGATGAAGATCAGGTGAATCATCTCACCTCATTAAATAATGAACTATCATTTATTGAGTCTTACTACCATTTATTAAAGACCCGCTATGGAGAGGGTATGCATCTGAATATTAGTGTAAATAAAAAATATTTATCATACCTCTTACCTCCGCTTACACTCCAGTTATTGGTAGAAAACGCGGTTAAACATAATGTTATCCGGTCAAGCCGACCTTTAACAATAGAAATTCTGAGTACCAATGATGGCTTTTTGCTTGTACGAAATAATATGCAGAAAAAGAATGTATCAGGCTTAGAAAATCTGGAGTCAACCCGTGTAGGTTTGGCCAATATTCAGGCCAAATACAAGCTATTAGCACAGAACAAGTCTGTTGTATCAGAGCCTGTTATCGAAAACGGGCCTGAGTATTTTACGGTTACCTTGCCATTGATTGCAAAGGCTGAAAGCTAAATATTAAGGATAAATTAAACTAAAAACTGTTGAAATGAATGCATTGATTGTTGAGGATGAAGCACTGTCGGTCCGCAGATTGAGGAAGATTATTAATGAGATAACTTCTGAGATTCATGTAATTGGCGTAACTGATAGCATAGAAGATACAGTTGAGTGGTTGGAAACAAACAGAGCCAACCAGCAGGCAGACCCCGATCTGATTTTTCTGGATATAGAATTATCTGATGGGCAGAGTTTTGAGATTTTTAACCGGACAGAAGTAAAAAGCACAGTTATTTTTACTACTTCATACGATGAATATGCCTTGCAGGCATTTAAAGTAAATAGCATAGATTATCTATTGAAACCTGTTCATCGTGATGATTTACAAAGAAGTCTGAACAAATATGAAGCCCTGAAGTCAAAACCTGCGCAACCTGCACAAGATTCGCTGAGCGGCATTAAG
>CBIHRH010000091.1:0-10993 GCA_966212365.1 uncultured Emticicia sp.
TAGTCCCTTAGGGACGATATATCGGTAGAAATAATAGCAGAAATAAGTTCAAAAGTCCCATAGAGGACGATATATTAAAAACCTTTAAATCAATTTCACCCAAGAAGAGTAAATAAACACTATCAGGTTGAAATCAATAAAAATTGTAATACGTTTGACATGCAATCTCCCCTACAAAAAGCCTTTTCCTCAGACCTTTTCCGTCAACAAGCGCACGGTCTAGTTGACCAATTGGCTGATTATCTCGAACAAGCCCAAAATGGCTCTTTGGAGACGGTTATCCCTTATAAAGACCCTGAAGAAAGTCTGGCATTGTGGCAGGAGGATTCTGAGCAAGGGCAAGGAGATATAGCTGAGTTTTTCAGCAAGACTATTCAGTATTCTAACCACCTGCACCATCCACGCTATATGGGGCATCAGGTGACTCCACCTGTCCCTGTTTCAGCTTTGGCAGGTATGTTGAGCAGTATGCTTAATAATGGCATGGCAGTCTATGAAATGGGCCTGGTTTCTAATCCTTTGGAACGTATCCTCTCAGAATTATTAGCCAAAAAGATTGGATTTGATGAAAATGCCAGCGGTTTACTAACATCAGGCGGTACATTAGCAAACCTGACAGCACTATTAGCGGCAAGAGCTGCCAAAACCGATGTGTGGGAAGATGGCACCCACGAACGATTGGCGGTAATGGTATCAGAAGAAGCCCACTATTGTATAGACCGCGCGGCACGTATCATGGGTATGGGCAATGAGGGCATTGTCAAGGTACCTGTTAATAAGCTATTCCAGATCAGAACCGATTTATTGGAGCAATATTATCAGGAAGCTACCGACAAGGGTTTAAGAGTAATAGCCATTATCGGGAGCGCCTGCTCTACCTCTACCGGAAGTTATGACGATCTGGAAGCCATTGCAGCCTTTGCCCAAAAACACCAACTCTGGTTTCATGCGGATGGGGCGCATGGTGGGGCCGTTGTCTTCTCTGATAAATACAAGCATCTGGTAAAAGGTATCAATCAGGCTGATTCGGTAGTGGTAGATTGGCATAAAATGCTGATGGCTCCTGCATTGATTACGGCTGTGGTATTCAAACGAAATGATGATGCCTTTAAAACTTTCCAACAGAAAGCACAGTATTTATGGGCAAATCAACATTCAAAAGACTGGTTCAACTCAGGTAAACGGACATTTGAATGTACCAAACTGATGATGAGTGTAAAAGTATATGCGATACTGAAAGCACATGGCGAACAGATTTTTACGGATAATGTAGAATACCTCTATGATTTAGGAAAACAATTTGCCGCTCTTGTGAAAGCCCGGCCAAACTTTGAATTAGCCTTAGAGCCTGAAAGCAATATTGTTTGTTTTCGCTTGAAAACTGCATCCGGTTCATTAAATGAACTAAACGCCAATATCAGAAAACGGCTACTGGAAGAAGGTAAATTCTATATTGTACAAACTACCTTGGGAGATAATCTTTACCTGAGAGTCTCTTTAATGAATCCGCTTACGACTGAAACTGATTTGATAGCTTTTTTGGATGAAGTGGAGAGGTTAGGAACACTTCTAGCCTCGTAAATTATAAAAACATGCATTAATGTATAATTTTGCCACAATGTACACTAAAACACGGGGACACCTAGTCGATGTTACACTATTTGATAAAATTCTTAATTGTGAAACATTGTGTACATTGTGGCATACTAATTTTTCTACTGTGGTGATCCATAAATTATTCAGTCATTTAAAAAACTGCTATCTTCGCCCCTTTTAAAGCCTAAAGGGGTGCCTAAATCTTTTTTCCAATTCAAGCAATTCATCGTTCACCAGGACAAATGTGCCATGAAAGTATGCACAGATGCTTGTATTTTAGGTGCCTATGCTGATGTTTCAAATGCGGAGAAAATACTAGATATAGGCACCGGGACAGGGCTTCTCTCTATGATGCTTGCTCAAAGAAGCAAGGCCACTATTGATGCTGTTGAAATAGATGATGATGCTTACCGGCAGGCGCAAGGCAATATTGCCGAGAGTCCATTTTTTGATAAAATCAATCTTTATCATCAATCTATTCAAACTTTCGGCCTCCAACATCAGGGAGATTTCGCTTATGATTTAATTATTTCCAATCCTCCTTTTTATCAGAACTCCCTGCAATCGCCGGATGTGCAAACCAACAAAGCCTTACATGCCGCAACGCTTACTTTCGATGAATTAATAGAAGTTGTTATCAATCTTTTGAGTCCCAGCGGAAAGTTTATCGTATTGCTTCCACCTTTTGAAGCAGACCAATTAACAAGAGTAGCTCAGAAAAAAGGCTTATATTTGTGGGATAAATTGCAGATACAGCATAATCCTCAGAAAACCGTATTCAGGCATATTCTGAGTTTTGGCATAATGCCTGTATCAGAATATACTGAAGATATATTAGTGATTCATGAGAAAAACTCGAATGCATACTCGGATAAATTCCGGCAACTGTTGAGCGATTATTACACGATTTTTTAGAACTTTGCCCCTAATGACTCAAACACTTCAAATATCAGTCGTTATACCTTTATATAACGAAGCCGAATCTTTGCCCGAACTTCATGACTGGATTGTGAAGGTAATGCAGGAAAATAACTTTACTTACGAAATACTTTTTGTTGACGACGGCAGTAATGATGGGTCATGGGATGTTATTCAGGATATTGCCAAAAAAAATCCTAAGGTCAGAGGCTTTAAATTTGTACGGAATTACGGTAAAACGGCTGCCTTGCAAACGGCTTTTGTACAGGCCAGAGGCAATGTAGTAATTACGATGGATGCTGACTTACAAGACAGCCCCGACGAAATACCTGAACTATACCGCATGATTACCGAAGATAAATATGATCTGGTATCAGGCTGGAAAAAGAAACGTTACGACCCAATCACTAAAACGCTTCCTACCAAATTATTCAATGCTGTATCCCGATGGGTATCAGGGGTACATTTACATGATTTCAATTGTGGTTTGAAAGCTTATCAATCGAGAGTCGTAAAAAATATTGTGATTTATGGCGAAATGCACCGGAATATCCCCATTATCGCCAAATGGAATGGTTTTAAGAAAATCGGGGAGAAAGTAGTACAGCACCGTCCGCGCAAATATGGCAGCACCAAATTTGGTTTAGAGCGCTTCATTTTCGGCTTTCTTGACTTACTGACGGTTGCTTTTGTCAACAAATTCGGCCGTCGGCCTATGCACTTTTTTGGTACCATGGGTGTGCTTTCGTTTATAATAGGAAGCTTAATGGCCTTATATCTGCTTTTCGAAAAACTCTATAATATAAACCAGGGCCTCCGCTACCGGAATGTGACAGATAATCCATTTTTCTTTCTGGCTTTAGTGGCTATTATAATTGGTTCACAGTTGTTTCTTGCAGGCTTTATAGGCGAATTATTTGTGAAGCAAACCTTTAAAAAAGACGAATATCTCGTAGAAGAAAAAATAGGAGAATAATCATCATCAAACCCAACAGACAATATATGAAAATCATCAAACTGACTCTTATCCTCTTTTGTATCACTTATGTTTCGCAGGCTCAGAAAGTCAACAAACTCATCAAAGAAGACGAAGTAAAACGTATCATCAGCACCCTGGCTGCAGATGATATGATGGGGCGAAACTCTATGCAACCACAGCAAATTGAAAAAGCCACTGCTTTTATTGCTGACGAATTTAAGAAAATCGGTTTACAGCCATTGAAAGGCGCAAACGGATTCAGACAAGAGTTCCCAATCACCAAGATAGACGGATTTGAAAGAGCAGAGGTGATGATTAACGGCCAGGTGATTCCTAGAGATAAATATATTTTCCTATCGGATAACGAAGAAATTAACTGGACTTCTAATATTCCGGTAGTAATTGTAGGTGCGGGAGACACTTTCTCACCCAACCAATATATGAGCGATTCTACGAGTAAAATTGTAGTAGTAGACGCTGCCCATGAATCTAAACTGGCAGGTTTGAAACGTTTTATGGGTCGTGCGAGATTGTTATCCAAGCCTTACCCGAAAATTGCAGGTAATATCTTGTTTGTAACAGGTATCAGTTCGGCAGATAATTACTCGGTAAAAATCAAACAACGCAAAGAAGCGTTTATGATGACTAATGTAGTGGGTGTACTTCCGGGTAAAAGCAAACCTGATGAAATGGTTGTTTTTTCAGGACACTATGACCACCTGGGCATTCAGAAAGCCGTTGAGGGCGATTCCATTGCCAATGGAGCTGATGATGATGCTTCGGGTACAACGGCAGTAATTACTTTAGCTAATTATTTCAAGAAGCTGAAAAACAATGAAAGAACCATCGTATTTGCCGCCTTTACGGCAGAGGAAATCGGTGGTTTCGGCTCAAAATATTTCTCGCAACAATTAGATGCCGATAAAGTAGTGGCCATGTTTAATATCGAAATGATTGGCAAAGCTTCTAAATGGGGCATTAATTCGGCTTTCATTACTGGTTTTGAGCGTTCAGATTTCGGTACTATTTTACAGAAAAACCTGAAAGGTACAGCCTTTACCTTTAATCCGGACCCGTATCCGCAACAAAACCTTTTCTATCGTTCTGATAACGCTACGCTAGCTCGTTTGGGTGTTCCGGCTCATACCATCTCTACCGACCAGATTGATTCAGATAAATTGTATCATAGCGTGAACGATGAAGTCGAATCATTGGATATTCAGAATATCGTAGCTACTATCAGAGCTATTGCCTTAAGTTCTCAGACGATTGTGGCGGGTACTGATACGCCTACCAGGATTGATAAAAGTACTGTAAAGTAATAGGTTACATTTTGCAGTACCAGCGACTAAAGTCGCCGTCTAAGATAACAACGGAATAATTTATATGTAAGCCGGACTTAAGTCCGGCGTTGTATACAGAAAAAGACCTTTGTTGTCTTAGACGGCGACTTCAGTCGCTGATACTAATAGTAATAGTTCCACGCAATCATTCCATTCACACAATAATCAACCAAATCTTTCGTATGATAGGTATCATTTGCATAGGTTATAGGTATATAAAATGAGATTTTAACGCTATAACCCTTTGCAACAATAGACAAAAATGCTTACGTTTGCTTTAATATAACACCCTTTCCTCACCAAAATGAAGTTTACATTCCCGGAATTAGAAGCAGGTAGATATAAAAAATTAATTTCAAGAATCTGGAAGTTTACAGGATTTGCAGCTCTCGCCTTTGTGGTATATCTGATAGCTGTAAGTTTCAATTTATTCTGGCTATTCGGTAAGATGCCAAGCCCCGAAGAAATCGAAAATCCGAAAAGTGATGTAGCATCTGAGATTATCTCTTCTGATGGGAAAGTGATCGGTAAGTTTTTGTACGAAAACCGTAGTCCTATCGAGTTCAGCGAACTCTCTCCTAATATTATTAATGCCCTCATAGCTACTGAAGATGTTCGTTTTACAGTACACTCGGGTATTGACGCCCGTAGTACCTTACGTGTGGTAACTGGTATTTTTACAGGTCAGCGAAAAGGGGGCGGTAGTACTATTAAACTACGTGAGATAGACTATTATAAAGGCCCATTATATTCAGTACCGGGTATCAGACAAATTATCATCAAGACCAAAGAATGGATAACTGCCATTAAATTGGAACGCAGATATACCAAGCAGGAGATTATGGAAAAATACCTCAACACCATCGAGTTTAGTAGTGGTGCTTTTGGTATTCGTTCGGCAACTAAAACCTATTTCAAAAAAGAGCCAAGTGAAGTAACGCTTGAAGAAGCGGCTGTGCTGGTAGGTATGATTCAGAACCCATCGCGCTTTAATCCTAAATTTCACCCACAAGCTTCAAAAGCCCGTCGGAATATCGTTTTCGACCAGATGGTGAAATATGATAAACTATCACCTGCCAAAGCAGAATCTTTAAAGCAGGTAGCTATTAACCTGAATTATCAGCCCGAAAGTCATAATACCGGCCCGGCGCCATATTTCAGAGAGTTTCTGAAAGGCTGGCTGAAAGATGAAATTGCCAAAGAAGGCTACGACCCTGATGATATTTATACCAAGGGTTTCAAGATATATACAACCATAGACTCCCGGATGCAGGTGTATGCCGAAGAAGCCTTGCGAGAGAATATGAAGCAACAGCAGAAGATATTCTATGAACACTGGAAAGGTCGTAACCCGTGGACTATAGAGAAAGGTACAACAGGCACTTATACCGAAATCCCTAATTTCATCCAGAATATTGCCAAAACCACCCCTCGCTATCGTGAATTAAGAGAAGAATATGATGGTGATATGGATAAGGTATGGAAAGAGATGAATCGCCCTACTAAAATGCGTGTATTCTCATGGAATGGTGAAAGGGATACGGTGATGTCGTCAATGGATTCTATCAGATATTATAAGTTCTACCTGCATTCAAGCTTCCTAGCGATGGACCCCCGCAACGGGCAGATTAAGGCCTGGGTAGGTGGCATCAATTACAAGTATTTCAAATACGACCACGTAAAACAAGGGAAAAGACAACCGGGCTCAACCTTTAAGCCGTTTGTTTACGTAACGGCCATTGATAATGGTTTCTCAACCTGCGAACACGTAGTCGATCAGCCGATTACAATTTCAGTACCTGGTGGTAGCTGGACACCTAAAAACTCTGATGGGGTTTATAGTTATAGGTCTCTTACGCTCCGACAGGCATTAGGACAATCAATTAATACCGTAAGTGCTTATCTGATTAACCAGTTCAAAGCCGGCAATGTGATAAATTATGCCCATAAACTGGGTATCAAGAGTAAACTCGATGAAGTACCTGCGCTTTGTCTGGGTATCAGTAATGTTTCCCTCTACGAAATGCTGGCAGGTTATTGTGTGTTTGCCAACTCAGGTAAATACACCGAGCCTATATTTGTAACCCGCATTGAAGATAAAAACGGCGAATTAATCAAGGAATATTATTCAGATAGCAAAGAGGTAATCAGTCAGGAGACAGCCTATAAAATGATACACCTGATGCGCGGGGCTACCCAACCAGGCGGTACTGCCTATGGTGGATTATCAAGATACGGGGTTTTAGATGGCAACGAAATTGCCGCCAAAACAGGTACAACCTCAAACTATTCTGATGGCTGGTTCATGGGTATCACCCCTACCTTGGTAGCAGGTGGCTGGACAGGTGGAGACGAACCGACGATTCACTTCCGGACAATTGCCTTAGGGCAAGGGGCGCGGGTATCGCTACCTACCTGGGGAGCATTCTTTCAGAAAGTATATGCTGATAAAACTCTGGAATACAAAAAGGGCTCATTTCTGAAGCCCTCTACTGTCTCAATATCCGGTGACTGTGTGTTTGCGGCCGGAGAAGGGTATCATATTGATTCGACTCAAAAGTATACCCCGCCAACCGCAAAACCCGCTGATGATGACCAATTATAGTTGAGCCAGGCTGCGCTCTTATGCTGCCATTGGCACAAAGTCCATATCTGGTACTGTTTCTACCTCGGTAGATTCGACAACCATATATACAGTCTTAGGCTGTTTCTTAGCTACGAATTCATTCCAATTTGAAATAATTACGCTGATTCCGCAAACTAGACTTAGTATTATATACGGAATTTGGATTAGTATTACAAAGAAGTGTGACATACAAATATTAGTTTCATGGTATGACCATATATACTAAATTTCTATGCCATTGGATTTCAAGTACCGAAATCGCAAAAGGTGAGGATTATTTTCCTCACCTTTTGGTTTTTTATGACTATTCTATCAAATCTCTTTTACTTTCCTCATTTACAGTTATTTGTATTTTGCTTGGCGCGGCCTTCGACTCCGCTCACACCGGGCTTGGCGCATTAAATAACGTATAAATAGCATTTTTACTTATTTCCTTTATAATACTCAAAGGTCTATCAAATCGGTGGTTTCCACCGCAACGGCGGCCGCTCCGCTCAACCACCCATAGTAAATAAAATTTAAAATACCATATTGGAAGCCTAGCCGGTGAGCGTAGTCGAAGGCCGCGGCGAAGGAAAAATCACAACCCCATTATACATATTAAATTCACCAAATACCCTCCTCCTTAACAATTGCTTAATAAACCGATAACGTTGGCAGAACACTAAAAACCTACTTTTGCGCTTGAAAATTAATAAAATTAAAGCTTTACAGAACAAAGTGCAGGGAATTTCATCAACTGATAGTGCTAATCTTCTAATTGTCAATTATTTCCATTTTTTGGTCCGATTTCTCAAAAGATTTAAAACGTTTGCAGAACGATTTAAAACGTTTGCATAAAAAAACGTAAAAATAATAATATTTTTTATTGTTAAAATGCAACAGATTTTAAGAAATTAGCAACTAAACACCGATAATCTGAAGATTCATAGCTACCTGAACCGGAAGCCTTTACTGGCGCTGACTCTGCAGGTCGGAATTGTTTCTCTTTTCTGTATGCTCTATTATTTATCGAAATACCTCAACCTTTGTAAGTCAATTGCTAAAACAATTAATTGTTTATTTAATCATTACATCATGAAACACCTTTCTACCTCTCCCCCACCTTTGAAGTTCCTGTTGGGAGTAATTTTGTTTGCTGTTGTGTGTATGCCACAGGTATATGCACAAAAGGCAATATTCGCCAGTGTGAAAGACTCACGTAGCGCCAGCAGCGTTGATAGTAAAATTGTAGAGCTTACTGTAAAAGGTAAGGTAACAGATGCCGGAACGGGCGAGCCTCTAGTAGGTTGCAGTGTTATTCTGAAAGGTACACAAAAAGGTACAACTACTGATGTAAACGGTAGCTACTCTATTACAGTACCCGACGAAAAATCAGTATTAGTATTTGGTTTTATCGGCTATACCAAACAAGAGGTTACAGTTGGTAACAACTCTACGCTTGATGTACAATTGAAGTCGGAAGCAGCTGACCTGGCACAAGTAGTAGTAATTGGTTATGGTAGCGCTGCTAAAAAAGATATGACAGGTGCCGTAAAATCTTTAAAAAGCAGTGAATTTAACAAAGGTATCATCAACTCTCCTGAGCAATTATTGCAAGGTAAAGTGGCAGGTGTGAACGTGGTTTCTGCCAGCGGTGAGCCGGGAGCTTCTCAAAGCATTACTATCCGTGGTCCGGGAGGTTTACGTACAGGTAGTACACCTTTGTTTATCCTTGATGGGATGGCTTTGGATAATTCAAGCACAGGCGGCGCAACCAACCCATTGACATTCCTGAACCCACAGGATATTGAGTCGATTGACGTATTGAAAGATGCTTCTGCTACTGCTATCTACGGTTCACGTGGTGCCAATGGCGTAGTATTGATTACTACCAAAAAAGGTAAAGCAGGTTTCGGAACTTTAACCTATTCCGGTAGTGTCGGTATCTCAAAAATGGCCAGAGCCTTACCGGTATTTACAGCTGATGAGTTCAGAACGAATGTAAAAGCCATAGGCGGTACATTAGAAGATTTAAATGGCAATACTGACTGGCAAAAAGAAGTAACGCAAACAGCTATTACTCAAAACCACAACTTATCTTTTGGTGGTGGTGCTGATAAACTGACTTACTACGGTTCATTCGGTATCCAGAATCAGGAAGGTATCCTGAAAAACTCTAACCTGAATCGTTATACAGGTCGTATCAACGTTTCTCAAAAATTCCTGGATGATCGTCTGACAGTTGATGTGAATCTGAATGCTACTTATACAACCAATTCAAGACCTCCGACCGAGAGTTTGATTGGTGGTGCTATTTCAGCAAACCCAACATATCCGGCCTATGACGCTACTACCGGAAAACCGAAGAATTATCCGAACTTTACCAATCCGCTTATCACGCTTCGTTTACAGAAAGATGCGTCTACTATTAACCGTGTAATCGGTAATATCTCTCCATCATTCAAAATCACAAAAGATTTAGTGTATAAACTAAACTTTGGTATTGATAACTCAGCAGGGGTACGCGATATTCAGTCTTTGTCAAACGTAGAGCCGCAACAAGATGGTAGACTAGAGACATATAATACCTGGAACAGAAATAAGTTGATAGAAAATTATCTGACTTATACCCTGAACACAGGTGCGCATAATATGACTGCTTTGGTTGGTCATTCGTACCAGAAAATCTTCGTACAAGGTCGCAATACAAGTATCAACAAATTCCCGATTACAGACATCGAGCCTATCTATAACCCGGGTTTAGGTCAGGAATTGACTTTGGCTAATAACAAACCGGGTGGTTATGCTCTGGTAAATGAACTACAATCGTTCTTCGGTCGTGTAAATTACCAATACAAAGACAAGTACTTAGCAACAGCTACAGTACGTGCCGATGGTTCATCTAAATTCGGTGCTAATAATAAATACGGGGTATTCCCGTCGTTCTCATTAGGTTGGAGAATCTCGGAAGAAGAGTTTATGAAAAATGCAGGTTTCACTGATTTGAAACTGAGAGCAGGTTGGGGACAAACCGGTAACCAGGAGATTCCGGCAAAAATTACCCAAGCCTTGTTTACATCAGTGGTATCAGCCTCAACAAGTTATCCGTTGTATCCAACAGGTGCATTCCCTGCCGGAACATCATATACCCGTTTAGCTAACCCTGATATTCAATGGGAGGTTTCAACACAAACTAACGTAGGTCTTGACTTTGGCTTATTCCGTGGTGCCTTAACAGGAGCTATCGATTACTTCGACAAAGTATCTAATAATATCCTGTTAGAAGTAATTCCTGCTGACCCTGTTCAACCCGCAGGTACTTTCTGGACTAACGTAAAAGATATGACTATCTCTAACAAAGGTCTTGAAATCGAATTGAACTACCGCTATTCAGCTGGCAACGGTTTAAGATTTGATATTGGTGGTAACGTAACGTTCATCAAAAATATCGTTAAAAACTCACCTTATACTGTTATTCCATCAGGTAATGCAACAGGCGCAGGTTTAACTTCTGCTACTATCAACGGTTATGTAAGTGGCCAGCCAATC
>CBIHRH010000092.1:0-10979 GCA_966212365.1 uncultured Emticicia sp.
AGCCAGAAAGCTATTGACGCCGAATTTCTGAAAGTGTGCGATGTGAACTTCAAAAACCGCAAAGAGGCTAGTGAATTCTTCTCTATAAGAGCCTGGGAATATCTAAGTGAAGGGCAAAAAGATACGGCTACTTACCGTTTTAATCTGGCATATCTGCTTGATGATGAAAATGTAGATGTTTATTGGGGTTTAGGTGTGATTAACTATCAGAATGAGAAGTATGAAGATGCTGTGAGTCTGATGGAACATGGCCTTGAACTAGACGATGAAGATAACGTAACCCTCATGGTTGATTTATCAACAGTATACCTAAAATGGTTTATGGTTGATAATAAGACCGAACACATGGATAAAACATTTGACTTATTGGCCAGTGCATTAAGAAAATCTCCTGAATGTGCCAATGCGTATATGCAATTATCGTTGGCTCGATTAACAAATAATCAGATTGATGAAGCGTGGGAGAATTTCCATAAAGGTTATGAACTAGACCCACAAAATGCCAATGCTGAAATTCTGCTTGCATTATTAGAAAAGAAAGAAGACCCTAAGGGTGTTTTTAAGAAGTGATGCAAAACTTGTGGCGCGAACGTCTCGTTCGCGGTTATTGCAAGTTCTTCATGTCAGGGTTTTATTAGAAGTATTTTATAATTAAAAGCTATAATAATTGCTATTAATAATATTTGAACCGCTTTAAAAAATCGTTGCTCTTCAATGCCCACTGCGAACGGGATGTTCGCGCCACAAAAAAATTACCCAAATCTTCTCCGATAAACCAATGGTGTTACGCCAGTTTGGGTCTTAAAAATTCTATGGAAATGTGAGAGGTTCTGAAAACCACATTCGATACTTATCTGACTAATATCTAATTGATTATCCATGAGCATTTTGCGGGCATTGCTTAAGCGTATTTCGTTCAGAAAATATACATAGGTCTTTCGGGTGCGTGATTTAAAGTAGCGACAGAAAGAAGGGACAGTGAGATTGGCGATTTCAGCAATGGTATCAAGTGAAATGTCTTCTTTGTAATTCTCCAAAGTAAACTCTAATATCTTCCGCATTCGCTCATTTTCTGTTTCATCTGGTTTTATACTAAAACCTTCGCTGGCTAAAAGCTCATAATCTTCACAGATAGATAATTGCTCAAGGACACTAATTAAAGCTAGTAACCGGGTTACTCCCTCTGTTTCAAATACTTTCCAGATAAATGGTGCTAATGTTTCAGGAAATTGAATGCCTGCTTTTGCTGTATTCAAAAGCGCAATAATAGACTTACATTCGGGTAAGTTATTTAATATATGATTAACAAAAGCAGTAGAAAACTGAATCACGACTGCTTCGTGCAATTCTTCATTGTTTTTTGGATTGATATCGCTGCGCCAGAAATGGGGGAGGTTTGAGCCTAACAAAACCAAATCGCCTGCTTCAAAATTAGCTACATGATCTCCTACAAACCGTTTGCCTTGTCCTTGAACAATGAATGTCAGTTCATATTCAGGATGATAATGCAGAGGAGCGTCAAATGGGGGCAAAGCAAAATCCCGCTGCATAAATGATGAACCTTCATCTGCGAGTTTTTTCTCAAACAGGGCTTTCATACAGAATTTAATTTAGAAAAACGGCAGGGTATTCGTTTGAAGGAATACTCTAATTAACATGATATTTGTTTAGGTGAACAAATTTATGTTAAAATACTATATAAAAATGAAAATAATAAAGATTTTTCTTAGAAAAATTCTATCGAAATTTGTAGTACTCTATTCAACCATAACATGATTAAGCAATGACTGCTCATTCAGAGAAAACGTCGCTGTTGCACCAACTCAACGAACCTTTTCAACTGTCAGACGAATCTATCGCATTTTATAGAGAAAATGGTTATGTAAAACTCAAAAATGTTCTTTCAGCAGAAGTATTAGCATACTATGGCGAAATCATTACCGATTGGGTTTTCAAGCTGAACAAACTCACAAAACCGATGGAAGAGCGAACGACTTACGAAAAGGCTTTCCTGCAAATTATGAATATGTGGCGGGAAAATGAAGAGGTAAAAGAGTTTGTTTTTTCGAAACGTCTGGCTCGAATTGCTACGGAATTGATGGGAGTCTCCGGTGTGAGACTCTATCATGACCAAGCTCTTTACAAAGAACCGTCGGGCGGTATTACTCCCTGGCATGCCGACCAGTTTTACTGGCCTTTGTCAAATCCGAATACCATTACAGTATGGATACCTTTACAGGCTACACCAATGGAAATGGGTCCTCTGGCATTTGCTGAAAAGAGTCAGAATGTAGAGATTGGCCGGGATAAGGAAATATCAGACGAATCAGAATCTTTATTAGCAGAAACTTTAAAACAATTCAGCATGAATGATACGCCTTTTGAATTAGGTGAAGTGAGTTATCATGCCGGTTGGACTTACCACAGAGCGGGCGCTAATTTGTCAGGAAGGCCTCGTAAAGTAATGACGATGATTTATATGGATAAAGATATAAGAGTAATTGAACCTACCAACGAATATCGTGTGGCAGACTGGCAGACATGGCTTGATAGCAAGCCGGTGGGAAGTATTGCAGATGGAAAGCTAAACCCTATACTATACTAGTCTTAAAGAGGCGGAGCTTTACGTTAATCTTTTGCGTAAGGCTCCAAATCCTAAAGTTGCAACCAACCCCAAAGAGCCCAGAATATACCACAGGGCATCAAATCCGAATAAAGCGATTGTTTGGGTACCAATTAAAGGCGCAGAAATCTGGGCAATTGACCAACTCATGGCATATAGTGCCGAATATTGCCCCCTGTTGTGAGGCTTAGCCCGCTCTATACTAAAGGCATTCATGAAAGGCATGGCAAACATTTCAGAGAAAGTGGCGAACACAATACCCACAATCAGCCAGATATAATTGTGCGTAAGCAGAAAGATAATATAGTTGGGTATTACCAGAAAGGCTCCAAAACTGATAAGTGCTAATCGCTCAAATCGCCCCTCAATTTTATAAATAAAAATCATTTCAAATAGGGCTACCACCAGGCCGTTTAACCCTAATAGATAGCCAATCTGAACTTCCGTAAGATTACAGGCTTGTTTATAAAAAAGTGGCCCGATAGTGAATAATTGAGAGAACGCAATGGCATATAGTGAGGCCAAAACGATAAATATCATATAAGTTTGGTCTCTCAATGCCGAATCTTTTTTGTCAATAACGACCTCAGTGGCTACCACTTCTTTTTTCTTTCGGGTGCTTCTTAAAAACGCCCAAACGAATATTCCTGCTCCGATATTGGTCAATCCGTCTGCCCAGAAAAGTAAATCATAGTCTCTTGCTGCCAGAAAACCGCCGATAGCCGGGCCAATAGACCAACCTAAATTAATGGCTAAACGTATCAGTGAAACCGAGCGTGTAAAAGTTTCAGGCGTACTAAAGTCAGCAATGGAAGCAGAGTTGGCAGGACGATAGGCTTCACCAAAGGTACTTAAACAAAAGGCATAAATACATAGGAGATAAAAGTGCTGGGTATGCACCATCACAATAAACATGATTCCGCCCAGAAACAGGCTCCAGAATTGGACTGGATAATAGCCTATTTTATCAGTCAGCTTTCCGCCCATCCACGTTCCGAAAATAGAACCGACGCCAAACATGGTCATGACTATACCCGCCTCCCGAACGTTGAAATGTAGTTTTTGGGTCAGATAAACTGTAAGGAACGCAATGACCATCGTACCGCTCCGGTTGACGAACATCACAATTGCCAATAGCCACACTTGCCGGGAAAGTCCGCCGAAAGCATTACGAAATAAGGAAACCATGTGAGGATAAAAGAAGATAATAGGACTCTAACAAAGGTAGTATTTTCTATGCTTGCATCAAACGAAAGTATTTACTAGTTTTGTCAAAGGAGGTATGCAAGCATACCAATTCATCTCTAAAAAATACTATTCAACTTATGGAAGCATATATATACGATGCCATCCGGACACCCCGGGGCCGTGGCAAGGCAGATGGTTCTCTATACGATGTCCAGCCTATACAATTACTCTCTACCGTTTTAAAATCTTTAAAAGAGCGTAATGATTTAGACACCAGTTATGTCGATGATGTGATTGTTGGTTGTGTGTCACCCATTGGTGAGCAGGGCGGTGATATTGCCCGTGCGGCGGTCTTGGATTCGGGCTATGCGCAGACAGTAGCAGGCGTGCAGGTAAATCGCTTTTGTTCATCAGGTTTAGAGGCTATCAATATGGCAGCTGCCTATGTAATGTCGGGTCAGGTTGATTTATTGGTTGCTGGGGGAGTAGAGTCTATGTCTCGAGTACCAATGGGCTCTGACGGCGGGGCTTTGATGATGAATCCGCAATTGATAGCACAGCATAAGATAGTACCACAGGGTATTTCTGCTGATTTGATTGCCACCAAATATGGCTATTCAAGAACTGATGTAGATACTTTTGCTGCCGAATCTGTCCGCCGAGCAGTAGAAGCGCAGAAGAATGGGTACTATAAATCAATGGTTTCGGTAAAAGATGAAATAGGATTGACGGTTCTGGATAGAGACGAGGGCATCAGACCAGAAACAACTGTGGAGTCATTAAGCAAACTCAAACCTGCTTTTGAAACGCTGGGTAGTATGGGGCTCGATGCATTGGCGTTACTAAAGTATAACAATCTGACAAATATCAATCATGTGCATCATGCCGGAAATTCCTCGCAAATCAGCGATGGCGCAGGAGCTTTGTTGATAGGTAATAAAGAGATAGGTCAGAAATTAGGTTTAAAAGCACGCGCCAAAATCAAATCTTTCGCTATAGTAGGTTCAGACCCTACTATTATGCTCACAGGCCCTGTACCCGCTACGCAAAAGGTATTAAAGAAAGCAGGAATGACTATGACCGATATAGATATTTTTGAGATAAACGAAGCCTTTGCTGCCATACCGATGTTTTTTATGGATCAGTTAGGGGCAGATCATAGCAAAGTAAATATAAACGGTGGTGCTATTGCTTTAGGGCATCCACTAGGCGCGACCGGAGCTATTTTGTCTAGTGCGCTCATTGATGAGATGGAGCGAACCAATAAAGGCGTTGGCTTGGTAAGCCTTTGTATTGGTGGAGGCATGGGTATTGCTACGATTTTTGAAAGAGTTTAAGTTGTATTAAATTATAGAAACGAGACAAAACTTGAAAGTTTGTCTCGTTTTTGTTTATTTTTGCTGAAGAACCTAATTACCTTTTTAACCGACTAAAAAGTTACTAATGAAAAGAATTTTCTCGTTGATTCTACTGCTATCGCTATTTGTAAATCTTTCACTTTTTGCTCAAAAACAAGGAATGTCCTGCGGAGTTAAAGACGACAATTTGCCGGAAAGTACTCTACAAGCCATGCGTATGGCACCTGTCTGGCTAGCTGAAAAGAAAAACCGGAAAGCGGGCAATGACCTTTATGTGTGCCGTATAGGAATTGATATAGACTCAGATACCTATAATTTTTTTGAGAAAGATACGGCCAGAATTAAATATGAAGTGCTTAAAACTATTGAACAGGTATCGAAAATCTACGAAGCAGAAATAAATACCCAATTAGTAATAACGCATATTAATATCTGGAAAAACCAGAAAACTGATCCTTATTATGGTATCATTGATATTTTTGAATTACTAGATAAAACTTATAATATCTGGACACAAGTTCCTTTTAAAAACCTGCCTCTTGATAAAGTAATGTATTTGCCTACAAAGCCATTTACGGGAGCAGGTGGTGTAGCGTCCGGCGATTACAATGTATCACCTTTGGCAAATGTCGGAGTAATTGCTCATGAATTGGGGCATAATTTCGGGTCACCTCATACGCATAGTTGTGCATGGCCCGGTGGTCCGATAGATTTTTGTTACCCTAGTGAAGGAGATTGCTATAAAAATGTTCTGGAGAGAATCAAAGGTACTATTATGAGTTATTGTCGGGAAGAATTGACATTCCACCCGCTATGTAGGGCTTTAATGCAGCATAATGCTGAAAGTGAATTAAAAAAGCTTACAAAGATTGATTCTCCCCCTGTATTGCCTGATACAATTATCCATGATGGGAATCCATTCATCCTGTTTAACCCTGTTGTGGTGGCCGAAGATTACTACTATGAAATATCACAAACAGCAGATTTTAGAGAAATCTTACATGCAGGTTCAACAGCCATACAAGCTGTGCCTTATGAGTTGTTCAGAAAAAACTCAACTTATTATCTGAGAGTTAAAGCAAGAAATCGTTTAGGAACATCAGGTTGGTCAAATGTAGCCCAAATCATTATAAGCGATAGTATA
Source organism: uncultured Emticicia sp. (assembly GCA_966212365.1). Taxonomy (GTDB): domain Bacteria; phylum Bacteroidota; class Bacteroidia; order Cytophagales; family Spirosomataceae; genus Emticicia. Next base: position 6,314 of record CBIHRH010000092.1, read on the forward strand.
TTGATGGCGCCAATCCTGAAAATGGCCAAAGCGGTTGTAAATAATAACGGGAATCTGTTTATAGATTCTGATTACGCAGGAGAAATGCCTTTTGAATTAGATAACGACGCCAATGCTTATGAGTCTCAGATTTATTCCGGGTCAGGTAACAATTATGATTATAAAAGACTGATTCTTGGAGAGTTAAACAACAGAGATAAAAAGTTTTTCTTCAAACCATTTGGCGGAGGTTATGCAGAGGCTCTTTTCTGGAGAGTGAGGGCTGTAAAAGACAACAGCAAAGGCGCTTGGTCGGAACTTCAAAAACTACATTTGATTCAAAAAGACAATACCATTACTTATCCATTTTTTTATAACCACGACAATGCACCTGTCAGTTTCCCTATTAATTATATTTTTAATTCAGAAAATTATGATGCGAAATTTCCACTCTCTCCCAAAAGCGACTTTAGTAATCCCGTTATGGAGAAACGGTTAAGTAAGGATAAATATTCCCAATCTTATCTTACTAATTTCTCGGTCATGTCAGGGCAGCTATTGCCAGATACCCGATATTTTCTGAAGATTGAAACCTTTCCACCCGTTCCCGATTTTAATTATGGGAATTCGGGTCCTGTTTTCCGTACTGCTACAAGTACTTTTAAAACTAGAAATTCAAATGTATCAGAACAGCACCAATTCTTTAACCATGAAAATATGCCAAATCTTGGGCGTACATTCTATATTTTTTCTGTCTCAGGTAAAAATGTTTTTCTCAATACTGAGTCTGGCATTTCAAAAATAGATGTTGATGCCTTAAAAGCAGATATGTTTACCAGAGATAATACAAATGGGTTGCTTGGAAATAAATTAGAGGTTGTCAATATAGATTCTTCAGGCAATTTTTGGACTATACAAAATACAGCCAGACGAATTGTAGAAATTGACGGAACAATAAAACAGAATATTTTTGTATTAAGTCAATTTGATGGGAAAAGTATGACTTTGTTAAAATCGCAGGAGTTTATTGTTGAAGCCGAACGCAAATTTTTTGCATATATTGATGGCAATAGTCAACTAATTGCAATGGATACAAAAATAGGTAGTGTAGAAACAGGGGTATTCAAACCTGTAATAGATTTTGGAGAGCAATTCTATATTGCCGAATTGATAAGTAATAAAGCATATATCTGGATACGGGGAATAAACGTTTCGACAGGAGAATGGAGAATAAAACGTTACAATAAAAATACAAAAGAAACAGACGATATAGCACCAATGTATAACACTCAGGCTATAGCCATTGACAGGTCAGGTAATGTATGGGCTTCTTTTGATAATGCTTCTGCTATAGGCAAATATGATGGTAACAATTGGACAATTTATAATGCAGATAATTCCCCTATCAAAGGGAATGGTATAGAGATGTATGTTGATAAGTTTGATAATGTTTATGTAAGAAGTAATTCGGAAAATAAGATATACCGCTTTGATGGAAAGAACTGGGAAACCTCTGTCAGTTTTCCTGACCTCAGAATTGACAAATTTTTGGTAGACGGCTTAGGTAAGATATGGGCGATAGTATCATTCAATACTTTATTAAGGATAGACCCTTGTAAACAAATCAGCAAACCGGAAATTGTTAATACTTCGGCTAAAACAGAGCCTGATAAGCCACTCTTGCTGGAGGCCAGGGGTTGCAGCAGTGTTATCTGGAACTGGAAAAGCAAAGAAGAAGAGGTTTATGAAAAACTTGTGTCTGGTACAAACAAATTAGAAGTAAGCCCTAAAGGTACAAGTACCTATCGCGCCCGCTGTTATGATAATGGTTGTTCGGGAGAAGAAAGTTCTTTTACCATAGTAAGCTCTTATTATATATCGCCAAGAAAAGTTATCAGAAATCAGATTTGTCATGGAGATTCTCTAATAATCAGCCCTAATATTGAAGGAGTTTTTGATACTAAAAATCAGTTTTCAGCATTACTCACTTCTTCACAAAAGGTTTTTAAAATAACTTTAGAAACGGGCAAGGAAGGATTTAAATTTAAAACTGATAATAGTCTGCCTTCAGGAAAGTACTGGCTGAAACTGGCTTCGAGTTCGCCTGAAATCATTTCAAAAGATTCTATAGAAATAACGATTTTACCATTACCTATCGTAAGTATTGTAGGGAGGAATAATATTTGTTCAGGCGAGAGCATTAGCATTTTTGCGGCAGCGAAAAATGGTATAGCCCCTTATATCTACAATTGGACACGAGGCAATTTTTCTAGTAGTACCCCTGACAGTGTGATGAGAGGAATAGACGAGCCGGCTGTATTCAGCGTACGGGTAAGAGATAGTAAAGGTTGTGTCAGCAACACAATTAGCCAAGTGATAACCAAATCAGATTTCAGTAATTTTAAAATCAGAGCCAGCGGCTCTACTGATTTAATTGATAATGCTACTGTTGTGTTTTCAGTACCCTTGAAAACTACATATACTTATTTATGGTATAAGGATGGTCTGGCAATTCCGGGAGCTATTACTAATAGTTTTACCACCAGACAGGCAGGTAAATATTATGTAAAGGCTGAGGAAAAAGGGTGCTATACAATATCAGATGCCGTAACAGTGAGTGTCATTACGGCCAGTGAACCTAATGAAACTGATGAACTTAATCTGAAGGTTTTCCCTAATCCAAGTGATGGCAATTTCGTATTAGAATTTACCCTGATTGATAATAAACCGGCGGAGTTGAATATCTTTGATATTGGCGGAAAGATAATCTGGCAAAAAATTGTCAAGGGTAGGGGCAAACATATAGAACAGGTAAATTTATCGGAGTATCCAACCGGAACATACTTATTAGTGCTGCAAAAAGCTCAATTGAAAAAGACCATTAAATTAGAGAAACAATAATAAACGAATTTTAACATTGATGCAGCATGAACGAGGCTTTACTCAAATATCTGGATAAATTCGATTTATTGAGTAAACAGGAGAAGCAGGAGATTGCGGATAATTTAATAGTTCAGACCTTTAAAAAGGGTACATTATTACTTCACGAGGGCAATATAGCCTCTAAATGCTATTTTATTCTTAAAGGCTGTGTCAGACAGTATCACCTGATTGATGGAGAAGAGAAAACTACTGCCTTTTTCACCGAAGAACAGGCAGTAGTTTCATTCACTTCATATAGCCTACAAATTCCCTCTTCACACTATTGGTCCTGTGTGGAAGATACCACGGCAATGGTAGGCCACCTGGATAGAGAGCAGGAAATGTATCAGCAGTTCCCGAAACTTATCACTATTACAAGAGAAATGATGGAAAAAGACTTTGGCGAAACACAGGAAGCCTTTGCCACCTTTATTGCCTCATCTCCAGAAGAACGTTATCTGCATTTGCTAAAAAACCGCCCCGATTTGTTACATCGTGTACCTCAGCACCAGATCGCCAGTTATTTAGGAGTCAAACCCGAATCCCTAAGCCGGATCAGAAAAAGGATAAGCCTTAAAAAGTAGCCTCTCCATCAGCTAATTTTCTTCCCTTTACCAAAAGCCATATAGCAAAGCCTACTTCTCCAATAATTGATGGAATAGCTACAATTATAGTAAGCAAGGTTTTATGTGCGCTATAATCAGCTAAAAGTAGCTTCGCCGCATTATCAGTCAGATAAGCCAATGAGGCCAGTAATAACAATATGCCAATTAGTTTCGGGATAAACTTTGAAGTAATAATAAGGTACCCCAATAGCATTAAATGAATGCCAAAAAAGATTAACCCTACGGCCCAGCCATCATCAAAAGCATTGAATAATAGGAGTGCCTGGTTATTTGCTGCAATAGTATAGTATGTATCCGTCAACAATCGAAACCCGCTCACAAGGTTCAATAAGGATGTCCCAAAAACAGCAGTATAAACCAATCTGAATAGGGCCGCAAGCAAGGAAAGACTTTTGTTGACGGGTCTAAGGAAAATATATAAAGCCCAGCTAACCAATACATCACAGATAAGCACTACAATAAACCCAAAGATGCCCAGACGGAATGAGGAAGTGTTGTGAGTGATATTATAAGCAGTTACATCGGCATTATCAGGAACAATAAGATTTTGCCGGGCATAAAATTCGGCAAGCATGGCCGCAAAAAACATTACTATAGAAGAAATCCCAGCTACACCAGCCGCGCGACGAATAGATATTTCAATACTCATATTTACACTCTTTAATTATTAAATAATGAAGCAAAGGTATTTTACCCAAAATTGCCACGCATTGATAAAAGTTAAGAAATGAGTTTTGGAGGGGGTAAAACAAAAATCCCTGATACTTTCGGCATCAGGGATTTTCAATATATCATTTGATGGTATTATCGTAAATCAACCACTTCTACACCAGGATATAGTTTTTTATCGAATGTGAAGATTTTATCATCAGCCGGAGCATTTGGCATAAACTTGTCGACACGGAAAACCGTACGCTTGCCATTTTTATCCCACACCTTCCATGATTTTACCGACTTATCATTCTTGTTTACTTTGATCTGAACTTTCGCAATTTTGCTGGATTTATTTTCCGGTGAAAGCTCAACTACTTCATAAAACTGGCTGCCCTCTTTTACTTCTTCCAGGAAAACATATTTATAGCCTTTTTTGTAAATAGTGTAAATCTTGGTTGGAGACAGCTCTTCCTGCATCGTCGGGT
>CBIHRH010000093.1:0-10962 GCA_966212365.1 uncultured Emticicia sp.
ACGATGCGCGTGCAACCATTTTTCAGTCGTCGGATAGGCCTGGATGATAGTGGAAACCCGATTCCGATTGATGTGGGTGCCAGATTTGTGTATCGTTCGTTAAAAAGAAACTATGGAGCAATTGCTATGCGTCAGCGTGAGGTAGGGGATAGTCCGGGCACGAATTTCTTTGTAGGCCGATACTCCGAAAATTTTGGTAAGCAAAGCCGTATTGGTGGTCTGGTAACAGTTAAAAACCGTCCGGATGGTACTAATATGACGGGTACAATAGACGGTTTCTTCCGCTTGAGTGAGTCACATTCACTGAATACGATGGCGGTTTATTCCACTTCTACCAATGGTGGTAAACAAGGTTTTTCAGGCTTTGCTCAGTATTATTATTCGACCAATCAGTTCAAATTCTGGTGGACACAATCCATCGTTACTAAAGATTTTAACCCAGAAATGGGCTTTGTATCCAGAAGCGATGTCATCGGTACTACGCCGGGCGTATTCTTCTTCAACCGTGGGAAATGGATTCCGTTCAAAAAGTTTATCCGTGCCTTTGAGCCGGGTATCATGACAGAGTTTTATCATCAGGCGTCCACCGGAAAACTGGTTGAACGACAACTGAATATTAATCCTATCTGGTTGAATTTCCAGCGGGGAGGTTTCTTTGGCTATCTGATTAATCCAACTTTTCAACGTCTAACGGAGCCTTTTGTTCCACTAGGGGTACATATTGGCAACGGAGATTATAATTATGTAAGACATCAGATTTATGCCAGTACCAATCCCTCAGCGGTTGTCAGTCTGAATACTTCATTTGAATGGGGGACTTATTTTGACGGGAAACTGAACTCACATGATATTCGTTTGCAGATAGCTCCGATTCCGCATATTTCAATCTTAGCCAGATACAACCGGAATCATTTCAGAGAGGTTGGTTCTGAAAATACGACAACTAAGGTAGATTTATATAGTGTAGAGGGGCGTTTTGCTTTAAACCCGCGCGTACAGTTAATAGGATTTTATCAGAAAAATGCTGAGAACCTTTCACAGAATTATAATATCCGCCTATCGTGGGAGTATCGACCATTGTCTTATATCTATGTAGTATATAATCATAGAGAATTTGATAATCTGTTGGATAAACCAAAACAGATAGAAGACCACGTAATTGCCAAAATAAGTTACCTTAAACAATTCTAATAATGAGATTATTACTGCTATTCGGAAGTTTATGTATTGTAATTCTTAATTCCTGTACATCAAATTCGAGTGAACAAAAAGTTGATACCTCTTCTTTACCAATTACAGGCAGGCTTATTATTGATGACTGGGAGTGTATTCCCGGAGAAAAAGCAGGAGTTATCACAAGTACAAGTAGTGAACAGGAATTAATAGATTTATTAGGAGACAATGTTAGTTCTCCTGATACAATCTATGGGGCAGAGGGAATGTTTTCTATGGGAACAATCATTTACAAAGGCACACCTAATGAAGCTCACATTGTCTGGAAAGATACTATTAACTTTAAAAACCCTGCGTATGTGGAGGTAGGTTTTGCAGAGCCAGGTAAAGAAAATCAAGTGAAATGGTATACTAATAATGGCGTAAAAGTAGGCACTAAACTAACAGAATTGGAACAAATAAATGGGAAACCATTCAATTTCTCTGGCTTCGGCTGGGATTACGGCGGCTCAGTTGTGGATTGGAACGGCGGTAAACTGATAAATGCTGACAGCACCAGTTATTTGTCAATCATATTGGCGTATGACTACGAAAACCAGGTATTGAATAGCGTGGCAGAAAAGGTAATGGGCGATAACTCATTCAACTCCAAAGACCCGAATGCACAGAAGCTTAATCCCTTTGTTTCGCATTTTATTATTAGCTTTAAATAAAAATAAGTGATTAAATCAATCGCTCAATTGCTCAATCACTAAATTTACTATATTCCCAACTGTGAAACTCAGTGCAAAACTCGGTGACACTCCATGGTAAAGTATAAATGATAGCTACGTATATAATTTTAATAATAAAAAAACAGGCTAATTGCTTAAAAATCAATTGCTTTGGTTTTATTTGTGGAAAATTTTATCAGACCCCTTTATCACATTTACTAACTCAAACTCTCTAGCAAAAATGGCAACTAATAAAAAATCCGAAACCACCGATAAAATAGAAGAAACAAGTATTCCCGCAGATGCAAAAGCTGCTGTTGAAGAAACCATCGAAGCAGGTAAAGAAAAAGCCGCTGAGGTAAAAGAAGAAGTAGCCGCGAAAGTAGAAGAAGTAAAAGCAGAAACTGAAGAAAAAGTGGCAGTTGCTGAAGAAAAAGTAGAGGAGGTAAAAGAAGAAGTAGCCGCTAAGGTAGACGAAGTAAAAGCTGATGCCACAGAAACAGTAGAAGCAGGAAAAGAAGAAGCTCAGTCTTTTACAGCAGCAGCCACTGATAAAATCAATGATTTAAAAGAAGATGCAGCCGATGCAATTGATGCCGCCAAAGTGAAAGCCCAGGAAGTTGCTGCAACTGCTGCTGATAAATTTGAAGATTTAAAAGATGATGTGAAAGAAGCTGCCTCAACAGCAAAAGCCAAAGCACAGGAAGTAGCGTCTGATGCGGCAGATAAATTGGAAGATTTGAAAGAAGACTTAAAAGAAGCTGCCTCAACAGCTAAGGCAAAAGTACAGGAAGTAGCAGCAGAAGCCTCTGAAAAATTTGAAGAATTGAAAGCCAAATATGCCAACGAAGAGAAAATCAACGAATTGAAGAATCAGGCCGCTGAAAAATTGGAAGACATCAAAGAAGATGCAGCTGAGGCATTAGAAACCGCTAAAATAAAAGCACAGGAAATGGCTAACGAAGCAGCAGAAGCTGCTGAGAAAGTAACCGAAAAAGCCAAAGGTTTCTGGAGCCGTTTGTTTGGTAGAAAATAATTGTAGTTTATAAAAACGAAGGGTAATGAAATTTTGCTTCATTACCCTTCGTTTTTTATATTTATATATACGCGTGCCGTCTTTAGTCGGTACTGCAAATAAAAATACCTTTGTTATTTTAGACGGCGACCGCGACGGCGGACCGTTTCATTCGCTGTGTGGTAGAATAGGGTTAGCTTAAACCAGAAATTTCCCCAAAGTCTGTAATTTCATCTCAGTTTCAATCCATTCTTTTTCAGCATTTGAATCTGCCGTGATGCCGCAGCCGGAATAGAGGGTTGCTACACCATTCTGCAATTTCATGGTACGTAGATTAACAAAAATATGTGATTCCTGCTGGATATTTACCGGACCAAGGAAACCGCTATAAAACTCACGGTCGTATTTTTCGTTGGCTAAAATAAACTGTTTGGCAGGTTCTTTAGGCATTCCGCAAACGGCTGAGGTGGGGTGCAATAAATCAAGCATTACAGTAGCCATTTCAGGGAAGTTGATTTCTACTGTATCTACTATAAAATCCATACGTAGGTGCATCAAATTGCCCGCGATTACGGTTTTGGGCCCTTCTTCTTCAAACTCACGTACCCTTATTTTTTTCAGACAACTCACGATATAACGGCTCACCAAGGCATGTTCTTCAATTTCTTTTTGTCGCCATAAAGCCTCTGAAGGTTTGATAGGATTCCCATCTGTATCAAAAGCCGATTGTGTGCCTGCCAATGCCATTGTCCGGAATATACCTTGCGCATCCTGACTCACCAGTGTTTCCGGCGAAGCCCCCATCCATACCATCCCTAATTCCGGAATCGATAAGGCAGATACGAATGCATTTGGATAAGCTCTGCATAATTTGTCAAAGACCCCAACTACCTCAAAATCGTTGGGTATAGCTGTAGTTTTGGTTCTTGAAAGTACTACTTTCTTAAATTTCCCTGCCTCAATATCGTTAACAGCAGCCTCAACTTCCTCAATAAAATCTTCTCTGGTAGTGGCCTGCTCGACATTACCTTTTTGTGTATAAAAAAAAGGTTTAGTCTTTGCCTTGGCATTCAGTAACTCAATAAAATTGGGGTCGATAGAAGAGGGGACAATTACTTCCTGAAATGTTTCGTTTTCACTAAGCGAATCAGAAAAAATATAGTGAAGATCGGCTTTTAAAAAGTAGGTATCGTTTCCATCAGGATTAATAAAAGGAGAAAATGCAAAGCCGGGGCCTAATTCTTCAAATTCAATCTTAAGCTGTTCGGGATTTTTGAGGAAAGACGTTAAGAAATGTTTTTCGTTTTGTTTAGGCAAACGCCACATGACTGTAGGGAAACCTGATTCAAGCGCTGCATTCCAGAGTGTTTGTCGATAGGTGTTTGTCTTAAAGTTTGTTGTTGTCATATCACTGAACTATATCTTCGAACAAAATGCTAAGATATAATGTATTTATTAAACCCTTTATTAATACAACAAATTTGGGATGAAAACCTCTCAAAAAAAAGCAGATTTTTTAAGAAGACGAATTATTGCTATAAATTTGTTAGAAATGTGCAAAAACTCTCTGAATGCATGAAAAAAATACTCTATTTTCTCTTTTTGTTTGCCTCGGTAGCTCAAGCTAACGATATAAAAGGCATCAGATTTACCGAGGGCACTTGGGCGCAGATACTCACCGAAGCCAAAGCTCATCAGAAATTGATATTTGTAGATATTTACACCACCTGGTGTGGGCCATGCAAAGCCATGGATAAAAATGTATTTACTAATGCAGAAGTTGGAGAGAAGTTTAATGCGTCTTTTATCAATTATAAAATAGATGCCGAGAAAGGAGAGGGCATCGGTTTGGCGAAGAAATATGTCATTTCTGCCTATCCGACTTATTTGTTTGTCAATCCTGAAGGTGAGTTGGTGTTCCGCACCATTGGTTCTATGTCTGCCGAAAAATTTCTGTCAGAAGCAAATAAGGCTCTACAGGCAGGAACCCAATATAGATCTACTGCCGATTTGGAAAACGATTTTAAATCAGGCCGACGGGATGCGGAATTTTTGTATGAGTTTTTAAAGAGAAAAAAACTGAATGGTGAACAAAATGACGGGGTATTAGAAGAATACCTGAAAGCTATCCCAGAGTCAGCCCATAAGACTGAGAAAGTGCTGATGATTATATCAGAAAATATTGGCTCTATTGATACCAAAGCCTTTGAGATACTGAGAAATTCGCTCGGGCGTTTTATGAATATGACACCCGAGCAGCAAAAGTTTGTACTGGATGGTATCTCAAAAGCCAAGCGAGGCACATTCAAAAAAGCGATAGAAACCAAAGATAAAGCGTTATTTGAAAGACTAATCAGCGCAGTAAGAGAAACTGCGTATAGTGAAGCAGGATTTGAAGCCGAAGAAAGACAATTCAGATTAGACTTTGCCAAAATTACTCGTGATGCTGATAATTTCAGAATGATTGCTTCGAAAGAAGGGGCTAAACTAATGGATAAAACCAATGAACAACTTGCAGCAGAGTCTCACTTGAAAACTGAAAGATTTATACAGGGCGCAAAAGCCAAAGGCATCAAAGAAAATACCATGCAATACCTATCGGCTTTAGAAGACATCAAGACCTCGGCTGAAAAACTAACCTCGTTCCATCTGAACGAATATGCCTGGGGCTATTTTCAGTTAATTGAAAACAAAGATGAATTACAAACGGCCCTGAAATGGTCGGAACGCTCGATAGAATTATTTAAATCTCCTGTTAATCTGGATACTTATGCTAATTTGCTTTCAAAACTAGGTAGAAGAAAGGAAGCCATAATAGCCGAAAAAGCGGCTATTAAACTGGCTAAAAAGCAAGGTATTGAAACGAAGGAGTTGAAATTGGTTTTGAAGGAGATTAAGAAGAGGTGAAATAATTTTTCCTGTGATTCATATTCCTAAGCACAGCGACTAAAGTCGTCGCCTAAGATAACCTTTGTTTATTTAGACACCGGCCGCGACGGCGGACCGTTTCATTCGGTGAAAAACACGGCTCTGTCCAATCTCCCCTAAACCCCCAATTTGCCGTTTTAATCGGGGAATTTGTCGATTTTCTTGGAAGTGTGGTATATAATGAAGTATTTTTATTCATTATATTATTTTTCAAATAAAAAAATGAAAGTATCTAAGAAAAGCCCTTCCAAACCACTGAAAATTTTCTTATCTGTTGCTTTTTGTCTTTACTTCATAAGCTCTTGTAAAACCAGTCTGCCTACACAAAATACAAAGGCGAGTACTGCTGATAAAACCACTGTTCCTCAGCAAGACCTGGTAAAAGACATCATCAATTCCTTTTCACCAAATGGTCCACAAATGTCACTGCCTAAAGATACTGACCCTAATGGCGACGATTGGAAAGGCATTGACTTAGAAGCTAAACAACCTGTTAAACCTCTCTATGTATCAGAAGAGGCCCAGCGCTTTATTCTTCCTCCCGGCTATCATATCGAGCCTGTATTGACCGAGCCGGCTATTCAGCAACCCGGTGCGATTGCTTTTGATGGCAATGGCCGCATGTATGTATTGGAACTAAGGTCGTATATGTTGACAGCTGACTCTAAAGATGAGCTAGAGCCAACCAGCCGCATATCCAGATGGGAAGATAAAGACAACGATGGGGTTTATGAAACAGGAACTACTTTCATTGATAATCTGATTTTCCCACGTTTTGTATTGCCTTATGGCAAAGATTGTGTGTTGACGATGGAATCTGATGCAGACAATGTCTATAAATATACCGATACAGATGGCGATGGTAAAGCCGATAAAAAAGAGCTTTTTACCAATAAATATGGTCGCTCGGGTAATGTAGAGCATCAACAGGCTTTTATGTACTGGGGCATGGATAACTGGTTGTATAGCACAGTAAATGCCTTTCGTGTAAGAGAAACACCAGGAGGGGTAATTCGTGAGAAAACAGGTTTTAACCGTGCACAATGGGGTATCACCCATGACGATGATGGTAAGTTATGGTTTCAGGGAGGGGCGAGTGGATTACCATCCTATTTCCAGTTTCCAATTCATTACGGAAACTTTGAAGTGCCGGGCGAATTTGCCAAAGGCTTCGATATTCCCTATGGAGCAGCCGTAAAAATATCAGATATGCAGGGAGGGATGGATGAAATAAGACAGCCTGATGGTTCATTAAAACGCGTGACCGGTTCTGCCGGAAACGATGTATATCGGGGCGACCGCCTACCGGAATCATTAAGAGGTCAGTACTTCTACGGTGAGCCGGTAGCCCGGATTGTTCGTCAGATTAACCCTGTCGTGAAAGAGGGTCTTACTACTTTGCATAATGTGTATCAGGATCAACAGTCAGAGTTTTTACGTTCTTCTGACCCGCTTTTCCGTCCGGTAGATATGGCTACTGCGCCTGATGGCACGATGTATATTGTGGACATGTATCATGGCATCATTCAGGAAGGGCAGTGGACACAAAAAGGTACTTACCTACGTACTAAAATCGAACAATATCAATTAGATAAGGTGGTAGGTCTGGGTCGTATCTGGCGCATCACTTATAATGGCAAAGAGCGCGATAAAAACAAACCTAAGATGCTGAACGAAAAGACATCAGCTTTAGTGAAGCACTTAGAACACCCGAATGGCTGGTGGAGAGATGCCGCGCAACAATTAATTGTATTGCGTCAGGATAAATCGGTTGTACCTGCCTTAGAAAAAATGGCCTTGAATAACCCGAATGTACTGGCAAGAATACACGCCATCTGGGCATTGGAAGGATTAAACGCCTTGAAAACAGAAACTGCACAAAAACTACTCAGCGATGCTAATCCTCGTATCCGTATTCAGGCATTAAGAGCCGGAGAGACTTTGTATAAAAACGGCCAAAAAGAGCTGGAAGCCAGTTATAAGGCTGCTTTGGGTGATGCCGATACTGATGTAACGATTCAGGCGATGTTGAGTAGCAAATTTTTAAAACTACCAGATTTGGAAGCTAATATTAAAACTACGGTTGAAAAAAATAAAGCTGCAGGAGTTAAACTGGTTGGTGAGCAGATTATTAAACCTCCAAGAGTTACCAGAGGATTGGGTCTTGCAGCAGAATTGAGCAAAGACCAGCAAGAAATGCTTAATCGCGGAGCTGTGATTTATAATGAGTTATGCTCACAATGCCACGGCAATAGTGGTCAGGGTACTCCGGCAGGCGATGGTAAATTATTGGCTCCGGCTTTGGCTGGCTCATCACGCATTCAGTCTCACCCGGAATATGCCATCAGAGTGGTATTACACGGTATGGATGGTGCCATTGAAGGCAAAACTTATGCGGGTGGCATGATGGCAAGCATGAAAGAGCAACCAGATCAATGGGTAGCTGATGTCATTTCTTATATCCGCAACGGATTGTCGAATGATGCATCGTTGGTATCGGCTGACGTGGTTGCAAAAATACGTCAGAAAACAGCCGACCAGCCGGGTATGTATAAATTTGATAACCTGATTAAATTAGTACCTCATGAACTACAACAACGTGAAGGTTGGAAAGTAACAGCAAGCAATACTGCATCAACCCGTATCGGCGGTAATGTTTCACCTACTACCGCGTTTACTTACGAGGGCTGGTCGACAGGTACGAAGCAGGAAAAAGGCATGTGGTATCAGATTGAATTTCCGAAAGAAACAGCCGTAAGCGAAATACAATTCAACTCTGCGGCTCAGGTAAAAAGAGGTTGGGTACCTAAACCTAATACCCCACCCGGACAAAGACCAATGGTACAGACACATCCAAGAATGTATACTGTGGAAACTTCGTCAGACGGAACAAACTGGCAGCCAAGCATAAGTGCGCACAAAGGGAATGATGGCGATAATATCATTGCCTTAACCCCAAGAAAGGCTAAATTCATCAGAATAAAACTCGATCAGGGCATTGATAACCCCGAAGACGATATTCCGTGGACAATGAAGCAATTCAAAATATTCGAACTTAATCAGTAATTAATATCACTAAGTATTAAATTTCATAATTGTAAAAAAGTAAGCGAAACATAATTATCCAATGGAAAAATCAAACAATCCCTCTGTGTCACGCCGCCAGTTTTTAGGAACTGCCGCAACAGTTGTTTCAGGTTCGGTATTAGCAAGCAACGCCGTTTTCGGTGCGCCTGCATTCATTAAAAATCTTTTCGGGCCTAATTCACTTATCAATGGTGTTCAGATTGGCGCTATTACTTACTCGTTCAGAGAAATGCCAGATCAAAGCGCAGAAGCCGTGCTACAATACGTATTGGAGTCGGGCATAAGTGCGATAGAATTATTAGGTGATCATGCCGAAGTTTATGCAGGTAAACCTAAAAGCTATGTAGATATGCGTTCTGTTTATCCGTTAATGAGAAAAAGAAATGAAAAACAGGAGCTAACAGAAGAAGAGAAAAAGAAATTGTCGGATGCTGAAACACAAATGAAAGCATACAATGCAGAAGTGGCAAAATGGAGAGCAAGTGCTTCTATGGCTAAATTTGAAGAATTAGGTAAGACATACAAAAAAGCAGGTATCTCCATCTATGCTTTTAAACCAAATGCTTTTGGTAAAAACAATAGCGATGCAGAAATCGAATATGGTATAAAAGCGGCCAAAGCCTTAGGGGCCAATCAGATAACCTTAGAGCATCCTTCTGATGATGCGCATACCTTGAAACTAGGTACTATCGCACAAAAAATGGGTGTTAAAGTAGGATATCATGGCCACGAGCAACAAACCTTTACGTTATGGGATACGGCCTTATCGCAATCTCCTGCCAACTCTTTGAACCTTGATTTAGGACACTTTGTAGCTGCCGGGAATGCTAATCCGCTAGATATTATCAAACAAAAGCACGACCGTATCGTAAGTATGCACATTAAAGACCGTCAGACACCAGCACACGGCAAAGGAAACGTAGCTTGGGGCCAAGGAGATACGCCTATCAGAGAAGCTTTGAAATTGATGAAAGACAATAAATATAATTTCCCGGCTACTATTGAGCTAGAGTACAAAATACCGGAAGGCTCTAATTCGGTGGCAGAGGTGAAAAAATGCTTAGAGTTCTGCAAGAATTCATTGAGTTAATCAATCAAGCTTGGTTTTAAGCCATTTATTGATGGAGATGTTCTCAAAACAATCCATTAATAAATGGCTTTTCTTTTGCACTAAAGGGTAATTTTGGATGTTATGTAAATAGAAATAGCCACAATATACACTAAGGATATCCGATGTTTCACTATAATATCTTAAAAGCCAATTGTGCAACTTTGGGTATTGGTAGTCTACGTTGTGACAAAATTTTATTTTTAATCATATTACATGAAAACCATAACCTTATTTACAGCTTTTGTAACATTTATTGGCCTCATTAGTTGTCAGAATAAATCCAAACAGAATACTATGCAAACTGAAGAAATAAAAAAAGGGAATCCGTATTATTCGCATACCGATAAAACACCCTTGCATGTGACTGATGCAGAATGGAAAAAAGTATTGAGCCCGGATGTATATGCCATTATGCGTCAGAAAGCAACAGAGAGAGCATTTACTGGCAAATACTGGAATTATACAGGCAAAGGCACTTATTATTGTGCCTCTTGTGGCAATAAGTTATTCCGCTCTGATGCCAAATTTGCCAGCATGTGCGGTTGGCCAAGTTTCTTCGAGCAGGAAGACGAAAGCAGTGTCGTTTATGAAGAGGATTACTCACATGGCATGCACCGGACAGAAGCCCTTTGTGGACGTTGTGGCGGTCACTTAGGTCACTTATTTGATGATGGCCCTGCACCCACGCACAAGCGTTATTGCATGAACTCAATTGCGTTGGATTTTGAGCCGGATGATAAAACGCAGGTGGAGTAATTTTTTCCTGCGCTGCGGCTTTCGACTCCGCTCAAGCACCGGGCCAAGCGCATTAAATGGTACTTAAAATAGTCTTATTTCTGTCTTTTAATTTACTTTTAGAGGATTTTCAACTCGATGGCTGAGCGGCCACGGCGCGATCGAAGCCCCCCGAGTGGGCAGAGATTTTATAATTGCTA
>CBIHRH010000094.1:0-10883 GCA_966212365.1 uncultured Emticicia sp.
AAAAGGAGAAGACACAATAATTGCTAATGATGGAAACTTTTCCTTTTCTTTCATTAACAAGTAAGAGATGTCCACCTGTCTATCGCCTATGCCCTCTTTCAATTTACTTTTTTCCGTTTGAACAGGTTGCAAAAGACTCAAAGAAATCGAGAGACGAGGCAATAGATGTACATTGGCAAATAGCACTTGCTCCGGGTTAGTATGTGTATATCTCAGCGAATAATTGATAGGATTATAATTATATCCAATAGCTACACTACCATCTATATACGCAGTTGCATTGGGCGTATATAAGAGACCAGATTTACCGGAGAGATTCATTTGCGCATTCGCATATCCAAAGGCAAAAACCGAAATAAACGAAAGACAATATTTGAATGATTTAGCAACACACAGCCAGCATGAAACCTTATCCTTTAATCTTTTTGCATAAGAAATAAGCGATAAGGTTTCACCAGGCAGCGCAACCATATTAAATGTGTTTTTGATCATCAGTTTTTCCACTTTATCACGGCAGGCCAATCAAATCAACCCTGACCTTGATCATGACAAGTCTTGTAGGCCGCATCTAAAGTCGCTTTCATAGCAGAAAACGCCGAACCATAAGAAGTCTGAATTTTATTCAAATCTGCGGTTTGTGCTGCCTTGGCTGCGGCTTTGGCTGTATCCGCCGCTACATCACATGCTTTAACAGTTGCATTGTAAAACGAAGTTGCCGCAACAACAGAGTTATATAAATCAAAATAAACAAAAAAGCTAAGCAGATTATAGGTTTCCTGTGTGATAGCTTTATTAGTCAATAATGTATTTAAACCAGCAAGCTGTTGGTCCAGTTTAGCTTTAGCTGCTGTGGCTGCTGTAGTAAGAGCTGCTGTTGCAGTTGATTTACAGCTAGTGCTGCTAATACCTGCAACACGTGAGGCATATGTATCATTTACTGTTTTTTCCTGTGCAGCTCTGGCATCGTCTAATGGTTTTTTTGCTGCAGTAAAAGCATCTTCTGCTGCTTTGGTACAAGGGCTATCATTCACACCACCAAATACATCTGGTGTTGTGCCACTTGTAATAAAATCAGGGAGAGCGATAACCGGGGCATCTTTGGTAGAGAAATCAGTCTCTTTAACAAGACCACTAACAACGGTTCCATTAACAGATGGATAAGTAACTTTTGGTAAGTAAGAAGCCAGTGCAGCATTAGATGCAATTGATTTCATTGAAGCGCTTAATTCTGCTGGTAAGGCACCTCCGCTTAGCATTGTGGTAACAACACTAGGGGTAAAGGCTGTGGCTATCTTACCTGCATCAGCCGGGCTCACTGCTTTTTGCATATCTGCAGCAGTAGCCGTAACAGCTGCGGTAACTGTACCTGAGGTTAATCCTGAAGAAGCTACAGTGGCAGTTGCTGAGGTAGTAACTGTCCCTGGGGTAGTAGTAACTGCAGCAGGAGTTGATTGAGTTAAATCAGGTAATTTTACATCTTTAAATCCTGTTGTAAAATCAGGAATCTCAGGCGTAGTCTCCTTAGGTTTGCAATTATACAAGCCTATGGCAAGAAATAATAATAAGCTAAGGCTAGCTATTTTAAAATGATTCGTCCTTTTCATGTTTCATTAAATTGATAATATAATTTGAAATTAGTTTTACACAGGAATTAAAAATACCGCTATTCCTTCTATAAACTGGCCTCATTCGTTTTAAAATATGTTTCATGACAATTCTATTGTTTTTGTCATAAAATCATCCCTAAAGCCATCTATGGAGACAAAAACTCTAAGCCGTTTAAATCGCTCAGAAATCTTAATCTTTATTTATACTCTAAACTTTTAATTTCAAAAGCTTTACTCAAACATAGAATAATCTGCCTTAACCAAATTGGTCAAAGTACATCTTAGGCAAACCTATAAATCGGTTGCCATCAAATCGATTTTTCTATGTATTTGTTATTGTACTCAAGTAAAACAAGAAATTCGTCTTTACGAGTAACAAGGTCTGATTTTTTATGTTCTACTTATTTAAGTATTACTACTACTTGTGTTGTTATAGGTACTATATAATGACCACATTTAAACGAGTGAAAAAATAAACAACTTTACTCAATTAATCCATTTAATTATTAACCCTCCTGCTAAGTATAAATCCTTAAAAAAATACTAAAGGCAAATGGAGCCAATTACTCAAATAATGCTTTGTTAACTACAAAAAGAGACACTTGAAATTTTTAAAAATTTCAATGTTTTGAATTATATTTCTACGAGGGCAGTACAAGAGTTTTAAATTTTGACAATCTAAAAACACAGTAATTATAATTTCTTTGTTGTAGTAATTTCAGTTTAGCAAAAGCTACGATTAACTATCAATAGCATTAAATTTTAAATAATAGATTGTATCAGTTCTAATCTGGCGCTGGCTCCAGAACTCCTCTTTTACCTTAATATCAAGGAGATAAAAACTAAATTAGCGGGTTAATTATTATTCGAAAATATGGTTTATGAGCCTAATAACCAAATTAAATTTGAACTTTTTATCCCTCGGTTATTAAATATTTTAATATTCTTTATTAAAGACAATAAATTATCAAGTTAATCTAATAAAAAAAACATTTTCCCTCCATTTATTCATCATTTTTATTGTTTTATTTGAAAGTTTTATAGCTATTTTGAGCTTAATTTTAGTCTCAAAATGGCTCAAAACAATAGCTGGAAGCCATATTTCTCTTTAAATACTCTACTTTCATAAACCCAAAAGCCAGCACTTTATCCAGCTCTGTTTCACTTTTATTCTAAAGCAATTATCACTATTTAAAAAGAGATAGACACATATATCAATATCTATGTTATTTGTACAAACCGATAGAAAATGCTAATTCTATCCAGAATCTTTAATGATAAAACTACATTATTTTTTCAAGGCAATTTTTCAAACTATCCCGCCAATAAGGAATCTTTAAGCCATAGGTATTTTTAACCTTAGTTTTATCCATTACAGAAAAAGAAGGGCGGCTTGCTTTCGTAATATACTCAGTTGTTTTTAATGGTTTTAATTGAGTATTTATATTGCTTAAATCAAAAATAGCTTTTGCAAAATCATACCATGAAGCGACCCCTTCGTTGCTGTAATGATAAATGCCGTAACTAATACTCGGTGCTTCAATCATATCTAAAATGGCATTAGCCAAATCAACTGCGTAGGTGGGAGACCCAACCTGATCAATAATAACTCCAAGCTCATCTCTTTCTTTACCTAAACGAAGCATCGTCTTTACAAAATTGTTGCCGTATTCAGAATAGAGCCAGCTGGTACGGATAATAAGGTACTTCTCCCAGGCTTTTGCAATTATTTCTTCTCCTTCCAGTTTAGTAATACCATATACATTTATTGGTTCAGTTTTATCATTTTCTGTTAATAATAAAGGGCTATCACCCTTAAACACAAAATCTGTTGAGATATGAACAAGCGTGCTATTGTATAAAGAACATAGGTAAACAATATTGGCTACTCCCCGGGCGTTGATGTTTCTTGACAATTCCTGCTCATCTTCAGCTTTATCAACAGCTGTATACGCGGCACAATTTATAACAAAAGAGGGGGTTTCTTCTTCAAATAATTTTTGGAGTAAATCAGTTTCTAAAATATTAGCCTTTGCTTCATCCGGAAAAATAATACCTGCAAAACCTCTCTTGCTTGCTGCCGATTTGAGACACTGCCCAAGCTGCCCTGAGGCACCTAAAACAATCGTTTTCATAGTATGGGAGAAAAATAATTTAAAATTTCTATAAAATAAAGAGGCATGGTTTACAATTCAGGTAAGGTTAACAAGTACTTACCATAACCGCTTTTAACCAGTGGGCTGGAGATTTCATTCAGTTTATCTCTATCAATAAAGCCCATTCTATAAGCAACTTCTTCGATACAACCAATTTTTAAGCCTTGCCTTTCCTCTATTACCTGAACGAATTGCCCTGCCTGCATTAATGATTCGAAAGTACCAGTATCAAGCCACGCGGTTCCCCTATCTAAAACGCCAACTTTTAATTTACCCATTTCCAGATATTTTTTGTTTATGTCGGTGATCTCTAACTCACCTCTTGGAGATGGCCTGATATTTTTAGCTATTTCTATTACCGAATTGTCATAAAAATATAATCCTGGAACGGCATAATTAGATTTCGGATTTATGGGTTTTTCTTCGATAGACAAAGCATTAAAGTTTTTGTCAAATTCTACAACACCATATCTCTCAGGGTCATGTACCTGATAAGCATAAATTACGCCACCTGTGGGGTCGTTATTGTCTTTTAATAATCTCGATAGTCCTGAGCCGTAAAAAATATTATCGCCTAAGATAAGAGCAGCCTTATCATTACCTATAAAGTTTTCGCCTATGATAAAGGCCTGTGCCAGACCATCAGGGCTCGGTTGCGTTGCATATTCAAAATTACACCCCAGACGTCTCCCATCACCCAATAATTTCTCAAAATGAGGCAAATCATGCGGGGTTGAAATAATTAAAATTTCATTTATACCTGCTAACATCAGAATCGACAATGGATAGTATATCATCGGCTTGTCATATACAGGCATTAATTGTTTACTAACCGCCAGCGTTAACGGGTGCAGACGTGTGCCAGACCCACCTGCAAGTATTATTCCTTTCATAAATTGATTTAATAATGCTCAGAGTTTATTTTTCTAAGTACATTTCCAGATAGTATTGCTGATAGGCCCCGGTAGTAACATTCGTTAGCCAGGTTTTATTATCGAGGTACCAGTCAACCGTTTTTTTCAATCCTTCAGCAAACTGTAACGAGGGTTCCCAGCCTAAGTCTGTTTTTAACTTGGTAGCATCGATGGCATATCTTAAATCATGCCCTGCTCTATCTTCAATGAAGGTAATTAATTGTGCCGAACTCCCCGGTTCTCTCCCCAATTTTGTATCCATAATTTCACAAAGCAGATACACCAGGTCAATATTTTTCCATTCATTTTGCCCACCAATATTATAAGTTTCCCCGGTTTTTCCCTGATGAAAAATAGTATCAATGGCTCTTGCATGATCTTCTACAAAAAGCCAATCCCTGATGTTTTCACCTTTTCCGTAAACAGGCAAAGGTTTTTCAAGAATGATATTATTAATCATTAGCGGGATAAGCTTCTCCGGAAAATGGTTCGGACCATAGTTATTGGAGCAATTAGAAATGACAACCGGTAATTTATAAGTATTATAATAAGCTCTTACAAAATGATCGGAAGAGGCCTTGGAGGCTGAGTAAGGTGACCTTGGGTCATATTTGGTCGATTCAGTAAAAAATTCAGAAGCATTATGTAATTCGCCATACACTTCATCAGTAGAAACATGATAAAATCGCTTACCGGCACTATTGTTTTTCCAGATATTTTTGGCTGCATTCAATAAGTTTACAGTTCCAATGACATTTGTCATTACGAATTCCATAGGGTTCGTGATAGAACGATCTACATGAGATTCGGCCGCCAAATGAATTACCCCATCAAAATTTACTTCTTCAAATAGCTGGTTGATAAACTCTGTATCAACAATATCACCTTTAATAAATGTATAATTCTCTGCGTTTTCTATATCCTTTACATTTTCAAGGTTTCCGGCATAAGTAAGAGCATCTAAGTTGTAAATCCTATACGCTGGATAATGCAACACGAACCGTCGGACAACGTGTGAGCCTATAAAGCCGGCTCCACCGGTTATTAAAATTTTTTTCATATTAGCAGTGTATTTTTATTTATCATTTCTTTAAATAATGGCAAAGTCTGATCTTTCTCTGATACAATAGGTTTACTTATTCCCCAGGGAATTCTTAAATCAGGGTCGTTCCATCGAATCCCTCCTTCAGATGATTTGTTATAAGGGGCGGTGCATTTATAGTGAAAAATACTATCTTCCAGCGCAACAAAACCGTGTGCAAACCCAGGGGGTATATAAACCATTTTACCACTCACACTGTCCAGATCAAATAACTCGTATTTACCAAAAGTTGGGGAATCGAAGCGCAAATCAAGGGCAATATCTAATACCCTGCCATGAATAACACGTACAAGCTTACCCTGAGCATAGTCACCTTTTTGAAAATGCAGGCCCCTTAATACTCCTTTAGTGGAGAACGACTGGTTGTCTTGAACAAAATGATATGGAAGATTTGAGTTTTTCCAACTGATTTCGTTGAAGGACTCGAAAAAGAAGCCTCTATCGTCATGAAAAATTGCTGGAGTAATGAGAATCACATCCGGCAAAGTAGTATTAATGAATTTCATTTTTAGAGCATGTTTAAAAATTTAATTTGGTAAACTTTAAATCCGATTAAGAATTATTTGGCAGTTAGCCCATAGAATCCAAGCTTCGGCAGAGGATGTTGTTTTCTCATAGTCTTTTGAGTGTCTTCTAAAGAAATTCAGCCAGCCAAAAGTACGTTCAATTCCATTGTGGCATTGACCCATCTCCATTTAACAGGGACAAAACCTTTATTGGTTGGTGGTTTAGAGGCTACCTCTACTTCCAAACCCATGATGTTATTTCTTACCCATTCCAGAAATACCTTTTTATAGGCATCATCAACAAGTACTTTTCGCTTCGGCGATCCGATTCATCCTTTCCAAATAGCCTAAACAATGTTCTATTAAAAGATGAGCCTTTGTTCCATCATGTATATCGGCTGCATGTACAACTACTCCCCAAACTAAGCCAGGTGTATCAACGATAAGATGTCGATTTCTACCATTAACAAATTTGGTTCCGTCAATTCCTTTATCTTGATTCACAAAAGGGGCTGACTTAATTGATTGACTATCAATGCACAATAAACTTGGAGTAGACTTCCTGCTTTGCCTGATTCTCTCCATTTTATTGAGACAACTATTAAGTCGTTCTAAAGTCCCATTTATTTTCCATCTACGAAAGTAGTAATAGATAATTTGCCAGGTTAATTTAGGATGATTTAGATTCCGCCATTGGGTGACTGTCCGAAGAATTTTTAATATCCCATCTACCACATCTCTTAAATTATGTTTACGTTTTCTATTATCCTTTAAAATTTCTTTAATAACTTGCCATTGGGCTTCAGTCAATTCTTCGAATTGGGGTTGCATTAAATTCTTAGTTTGGTCACTTTAAATTTAAGCAACTGATACCCTCTCCTCAAAATTTAAACATCCTCTTATTCAGTATTATAATTTTGAAATGATTTTCATATTGATCAATTATTTTGTCCCAGTTATATATATTTTTGATTTTATTAACATTGCTTTCGACAGAATTCAGATGATCCTTTTTTTCAATTGTTTCAATGCAATGCTTTACTTCTTCGCTGTCTGAAAAGTAAAAAGCATCATTATGCAATATGGTTTTATTGAAAGGATTCTGATGAGCACAGACAAGCGCCTGAGAAGCCATTGCTTCCAGCAAAGAGGGATTAGTACCTCCCACCGAATGCCCATGGAAATAGATATTAGAATAATAGCGCAAATTATTCAGAATATTAATATCATAAATAGGACCTATGAATTTGATGTGCCCGGCATCTTTATACTTTCTTTTCAGGTATTCTCCATATTTTGTATTATGCTTCCCAATAACAAGAAAGGGTGTTTTATTGATTGCTTTTGTGGCGCCCTCCAGAATGGTATCAAGATTATTTTCGGGTTCGAATCTTGCAATCAGCATATTGTAACTATTTGCTTCTACTGAATATTTTTCCAATACAACCGCGTCAGGTAATTCAAAGGCATATGCACCATACGGTATATATGTAGATAAAACATCATATTTTTTCTTTAAATAATCCTTAATCCCCAAAGAATCTGCAATCCAGTAATCACTATAAACAGTTCCTAAATATTCGGCTCTTTTTAAAAACCATTGAATGGGTTTTGAATACTTGGTTCGTTTCCACTCCAGGCCATCCATATTGGTTGTCACTATACTTTTTTTACGGGGTAATAGCCATCCCCATACAGTACTGCTTGTATAGCCCAATTGTAATATGATATCAAAGTTTCTTTTTCGGGAGTCCAGAATGCAGTTTAAATCATAAACAAACTGACCCGCGGTTCCGAGTTTATGTTCTGCATCAAAACAGTGGATAATATTTACCTCATTCCAGAGTTTTTCCTGATAAGGATGAGTATGGCTATTATAGACAAAGATATCATGCCCACGCTTTGTTAAGCCCTGCGCCAGATACTCCGCAAATTGCTCAAATCCTCCATGGTTATTCGGCACACCTCTTGTACCCAAAATTGCTATTCGCATATAATTTATTAAATCGGGATGTGTATTTTCAGATTTATTATTACACCAATTATATTTTCGATTTCTAAAGCCAATCATTATCAGCTAATCAGGGCAAAGTAATCTCATGGAAAGTGCGCATACACACTCCCTAAACGCACCCGCTTAGTTGAAACATTTATACCAATACCCAGACCTACCCTGAAGTCATTAATTCTTAAACTCAAACCCCTTTAAAGTGGGTATACCTTGTAAGAGTTCCTTTTTTCTTTCCATCGTAAAACCGGGACGCGAAACCCAGATTGGTGTTTGACCTGATATCCTGACCTGATTATTCTTCGCTTTGAAAATCGGAGTTTCTCTCTCTAAATTTTTAGAATAAATCAACCCATTAACGGCATTTAGAAACTTGTTTCCAATGATTGAAATATCCAATGCATTAGTTTCCAATTCGTAATTTAGAATATGAACGCCTACATTTTTTTCAGGCCTGACTGCATGAGACCATCCGAATCCGGCATTTAAACAGGTATTATTAATAATCCTGCAATTTTTATAGCCCGACTTCCAACCTTTTATCCAGTATTCAAAAGATTGTTCGTTGTTCTCTAATCTATTCCTTTCAAAAACTATATTTTCAAAATACGTATTTTCACCTTTGCCTTGCATGGTAAAGCCTGAATCGTAGACCTGGCTTATGAAACATCCACTTATTTGGCAGTTGCTGGCGCCTGTCAGAAGCTCTATACCATTGCCATATCGCACAAATCCATTACCAAAATTTGGCAGTATCGCTCCCCCGATTTCCGTTATATCAACATTTTTAATTGTAATATTCTTCACACTGGTTCCCTGAATGCCATGTCCTCCGGTACCCATTATTTTAATATTCCTGACCTCCATATTATCGCTAAGCAGAATAATGGTAGCATTAATAACAATCTGTATAGATTCAGACATGTTAGATAAGTCAGTATCGGAATAAACATACAGAAATTGAGTATCAGAATAAAAATCCCAGTTTTTCTGAAGTGATGCTACATCTTTAAATTTATGACCAAATATCTGCTTATTAACCTTTAGAAAACCCACATTCGAATTAGTACTGCTGGTATAGCATGTAAAATTTTCTTTATTCTTTAAATCTATTTTCCAAATATTGCTCGTTTCAGCTACCCACTTCTTGTTTACAATTTTCTTGTATAACGAAATGACTGGCTTTGGCCCTTTGCCATAAGAATCAATCACTATTTTATGTTTATCCGACGGATTTGCAACAAGCCTGATTGGGAAATAAAAGGTATCACCCCTACTGAACAAATACGTTGTATTTGGTTTCAGTTCTTTAATTGTTTTCCTGGGTTTTGCCAATGACATTCCATCGTTAGTATCATCACCTTTTTGGCTGATATATATTTTTGATTGCGCATTAACAATTGAATAATCCAGAGAAAATAAAATGAGAACTATACTATAAAAAAACTTTGTTATCATTTCTCAAAGGTATTCTACCTCATAAAAAAGGCTACATTTTGTATCTTCCTTAAACTAGACTCTAATTATTAACCAGGTACTTCATAAAATTCAGTTTATTTCAAATCACCTGAATCCTTACTAAGAAACTCTTTAATCTAAAGACTTAAGCATATTTTAAGATTTTAATTTAAAGTCACTTCTGAATCCAACAAATACTCAGGAATTGGTAACTTATCAATAATATCTTTTATTATAGACCAATGTGTATCGAAATTAACTTTTGTATAAATATAGTCTCTTGCCTGCTTGCCTAATCTGATTTCTAAATCTTTATCATTCCAGATTTTTAGTATTGCATTTCTTAAACCTGAATAATCTGCAGGTTCGTGAATAAATCCAGTTTCACCATCAATTACTAATTCAGGTATCCCTCCAATTCTTGAGCCTATAACAGGTTTTGATAATAATAGGCTCTCAATTATTGAAAAAGGATAATTTTCATACCATTCTGAAGGACAAACAACACAGGTAGAATTGATAGTTAAATCATAAACATCACTTTTCTTTTGAAAACCTAAAAACTCAATGTTCGGGATTTTATTACTTTCAACATAGTTTTGCATCTCTTCCAAAGCTGAACCGGTTCCTGCAATTTTTAATTTAATATTTGTCCCTTCAACTGCATTAATTAAAGTCTTAATTCCTTTGAGTTTTTCTATCCTGCCAACATAAAAAATATACCTCTCATTTGAGCTTGGTAATTGTTGATTAAAACGCTCAACATTTTCAGTTAGATATTCATCAATACTATTAATATCATAACAATAATTTGTCAATTTTAACTTTGAAGAATCATATCCGAATTCTTCAAATTTCTCCTTTAGAAAAGCCGATGGGCATAAAAAAGCATCAACTTTTTTATAGATATTACTCCAATTATAAAAATATGCGTCAAGTGAAGCTAAAGCACTGGCTAAAAATGATTGCTTTTTGCACTTGTTTACAGCACAATTATAGAATTTTCCATTATAACACTTCTCGCAAACCTTCTCATTTGAAACAAATGTCCCTTCTGGGCAAATTATTTTGTATTCGTGCAAACTCCAGATTATAGGAATTTTTCTCTTTTTTAGTTTCCAGATGATTGCAG
>CBIHRH010000095.1:0-10841 GCA_966212365.1 uncultured Emticicia sp.
GTAGAACGTATCCCACCTGCTCCTGCCAGAGTATTCAAGTCCCAGGGAGAAGTAGCTTCTCCTTTTTCAGTATAACCTTGGGCGAAATTCACGGCTTGGTCTGCTGGTATGGTAATAAAGGTATTTTTCATTTGCAAAGGCTTGGTAATTCGTTCCTCCAATAACTTTTCGTAAGAAGTATGATTATAAGTAGCCAGAATATGCCCTAAAAGACCTACCGCAAAATTGGAGTACTCGTAGTTAACACCTACTTCACGAAATGGCTTGAAGTTTTTCAGATAGGTAAACATCCTTTTCTCATCATAATTTTTATAAGGATCATTAATAGGGTCACCTTGTTTATATAAATTAATAGGCAAACGAGGGAAACCCGAGCTATGATTCGATAAAGTTTTGAGAGTAATTGATACATCCTTGTAAGCCATTTTACCAATGGAATCAGGCAGATATTTATTGATGGGGTCTTCGAGCGACATTTTGCCTTTTACTACTTCATCAGCTAATAGCGTTGCAGTAAAGGTTTTGCTGATAGAGCCTATTTCATATAAGGTTTTATCCGGGTCAGGTAGAGTTTTATTATCTCTTTTGGTTTCACCATAATTATAGGTATATACTTTGCCATCTTTAATAATCGCCAATGCAATACCAACAGTATGTTTCCATTGGATATAAGGTCTGACTACACTATCAACTTTGAGGTCTAAAGCCGTAGTCATTTTATTATCAGTAGCTACGGGATAATCTTTTTTTGGTTTATCTCCGGTATAAGGTTGGAAAAGTAGCGTATAAATCTTGTCTTGTTTATCCAAACTTAATAAAACATTCTGATTAGCTTTTTCAAAAATGCCTTTATATTGAGCTACACCATCAGTATTTTTCTGAAATTCAGACGACTTCCAGGCACCTAACTGGGCATTTAATTGATTGACTACTTTGTTAATTTCTGTTTCAGGTAATTGCTTCTGAAAAGTCTCACCTGCCAATTCAAAAATCTTAGCAGAATTTTTTTCATTATAGGCTTTTTCAAGTAATATCCTCACCGAATCAATTTTCTTTTGAGTCGATTGGGCAAAAGTGGTAGAAGAGAGTATGAAGAGGAAGAGTAGTTTTTTCATAGAGGTAAATGATTTTGTCCAAACTGCCATTTATTTTACTCATCTACAGCTTTATTGAACAATTTAAATTAAATCTTTCGGATAATATATACAATCTCTAAAACTAATATCATCTAAACCCTTAATCTTTACTATAACAGCAGTCTCGAAACTCCAGTAGCCAACATAGCTCTCGTGCTTACTTTTGTGATTATCATACCAACCGGCATCTTTATGCTTTTTATACCAGTCTTTTGTAATAAATCCTTTCACTAATTTTTCAGTGTAATCTTTATCAGTTTGATTAATAGCTTCACGAAGCTTTTCAAAGGTTTGAGGTACACCAAAAAATTTCAGATAACTTTCTTCCGTGATTTGTGGCCTGTCTGGGAGCTTAGCTCTAATAATAAACTCGAACAAAAAATCTTTTACTTTATCTCTGTCAATAATACTGACCAATTTATTAAATTCATTATTAGGTATATCTAATAAATAACCTAATGACAACATCCACAACATTTGGTCATAGATGTCTAAATAATATTGATTCAAATAGTCACCTTTTTCAGGAACTCTTATAATATTTTTATCCCAACTTTCAGGCAAATAATTAAGGCACAAGTAGAAATCATCTATAATTTTATTTTTAGCATTACCAACGGAATATCCAGAGAATAGGTTAGAAAAGTACATATCAAAAAGGTGCTTTTTATACCATGGAATTTGAGTTTCTGTAACTTTTCCTTTCTTTAATAATTTAAAACCCTTTTGAAGTAAATCATTACGTAATTTTATGCTATGGTTAAAATAGTCTTTATCTTTTATTCTGTCTCTCATAATTGAAATAGTTCAGAGATAATTTCTACTATATAAGATTACTTTGGTGAAAATTTGCTTTATTTTTATGCTAAGAAACTAAAAGCCAAAGTTTTATCGTTAATCTTGTACATAATTCAAATCTTTTCTTGCAAATGAACAAAAAATTATTGGTTACTACCCTTGGACTATTACTTAGTTTGTCAACCTTTGCTCAACACGCCTCTTCAACAACAGGAATCAAATTCGAAGGAACATCTTCCTGGAAAGAACTAATCAAAAAAGCTAAGGCAGAGAAAAAACTTATTTTTATGGATGCTTACACAACCTGGTGTGGCCCATGTAAAATGCTTCAGGCAAGAGTATTTCCTGATAAACAATTAGGAGAGTTCTTTAACCAGAACTTTGTGAATGCTGCCATTGATATGGAAAGCGACGAAGGTATGAGATTATCAAGTATCTACGAAGTGAGAGGTTATCCGACATTGTTCTTTATTGACCCTAATAATGGCAAGGTAGTGAAATCAATTTTAGGATATACAGAAATTGACCAATTGCTTAACACCGGCAAAAGTGCCGCTTCTAAAAAGAAAAGTATATAATAGGTTAAGGAATATATCTTTTAAGCAAAAAAGAGTAGTATTGATAATTTAATACTACTCTTTTTTATGCCAAGATTTAATTAATATTCAAGAAATAACATTCTTTGAAAGTACCTAATTTGTAGAGACAGGGCAATGCCCTGTCTCTACTTTGTGCACCTTTGGTAGTATTTATTTGTCAAGTCGCGATACATTTATTTTCTTTCAATGAGTGCCATATAAAATCCATCAAAACCATCTGTAGCCGGAGAAGTACGTTGCTCCTTGATAAGTATATAGTCTGGGTTTTGGTTAAGAAATTTCTGCACTTGTTCCTCGCTTTCCGATGGCAAAATGCTACAAGTAGCATACACCATTTTACCCCCATGTTTCAGCATTTTTGAATAATTGGTTATTATCTCATTTTGCGTTTTCTTGATATTCTCCAGAAACTCAGGTTTCAACTTCCACTTGGCATCAGGGTTACGTCTTAATACGCCCAAGCCTGAGCAAGGCACATCTAATAGTAGGCGGTCAGCACTTTCTTTCAGCCTTTTAATGGTTTTGGCTTCAATAAGTTTGGTTTCTACATTGCCAATGCCATTGCGTCGGGCGCGTCTTTGTAATTCCTGTAGCTTATACTCTTCTACGTCCATCGCTATTATCCTGCCTTTGTTTTCCATCAATGTTGCCAAATGAAGCGTTTTCCCTCCGGCACCTGCGCAGGCATCAATTACACGCATACCGGGCTGTACTTCCAGAAAAGGAGCAATCAACTGGCTTCCCGCATCCTGTACTTCAAAAAGCCCGTTCTTAAAGGCTTCGGTTGAAAACACATTGGCTCTTTTTTGTAAGACTAAGGCGTCGTTGACACTTGGCAGGGTATCAGTCTCAATACCAATCTCATGAAACTTTTTGCGTAAATCAGTCTGATTGGTTTTAAGCGTATTGGTACGTAGAACAACTGGTGCTTGTTTATTCATGGCTTGCAATTCAGCATTCCATTCTGCGCCTAATTCCTGCTCACCAATGGTATCTATCCAATCCGGAACTGATTCTTTTATCTTTCTTATTTGTTGGGCTTCCTCTAATCGGGCTAATACTTGTTTGGCATTTACTTTATTAAACTCCTGCCAATCAGGTAGTTTATCTCCCTGCAAAACTCTCCAGGCTGCAAATAGCTGCCAGAAGTGTGCAGCCTCTTCTACTTTGGTATCAGATAATTGAGTAACGAATTTCAATAGCCGCCACCAACGCACAATCTCATAGGTATTTTCGGCGATGAAGGCTCTATCGCGACTACCCCATTTCTTATTCGATTTCAATACATATTCTATCACTTTGTCAGCCTGCCTGCCCTCTATAAAAACCTGCTGTAAGGCATAGACTATGGCTTCGACCAATACTCTATGGTATTTCATGCTTTTCTAATATCTATATCCTAAAAAATACAAAGGTCAGGCTTTTTTGTGGGATGAGGAAATTGAAAGGTAGTTTTTTGTGGGATGAGACGGGAAACCCCACTCCCAACCCTCTCCCCAACAATGGGGAGAGGGCTTTTTGGTCCCCTTCCCCATTGTTGGGGCGGACGCCGCGCGGAAGGGCTAGGGATGGGGTTAATTTGCTTGAAAACCAACCCAATAGAAAAATATTTCAAACAACCCACATATTTCTACAATAAATATTTGCATTTCAAGTTGTTATTATATAATTTCGCACCTTATTTAGCGATACTCTCTTTAACAACGCTTTTCATTCATGAGATTTTTGTCCGATACACAACCGTTTTTCCGTAGGGCAGTTGCACAGGGCCAATCATCTTCTTCACTACGAAATAGATTTTTTCAGCTTGTTTTATAGCACAGTATTAGGCTCTTTGTTCATGAGTACGAGTCTGCTTGTCGCTGATACTAAACAGCTTAGTTTAAAAAAATTATAAACTTAAAACTTTCAAAGCCTTGAGTCTGACAGTAAACGGTAGAAAAAGTTTTGCAACGGTACACCCATCTGTAGATTATCCGGATTTTCTGGATGTCCAGGTAAGATCGTTCCAGGATTTCTTCCAGATTGACACACCAGCCGAAAGCCGCAAAAAAGAAGGGCTTTACAATGTGTTTGCTGAAAACTTCCCAATCGCCGATTCTCGCGAGAACTACGTGTTGGAGTTTGTTGATTACACCATTGACCCACCAAAATACTCAGTTGATGAGTGTATTGACAGAGGTCTGACGTATGCAGTGCCTTTAAAAGCCAAATTACGTTTGATTTGTAACGACGCCGACAACGAAGATTTCGAAACAATCGAGCAGGAAGTATTCTTGGGTAATATTCCTTATATGAACGAAAGAGGCTCTTTCGTTATCAACGGTGCCGAGCGTGTAATTGTATCACAATTGCATCGTTCTCCGGGTGTATTCTTCTCAATGAGCAAGCATACCAACGGAACAAAATTATACTCAGCCCGTGTAATCCCGATGAAAGGTTCATGGATTGAATTCTCTACTGACGTAAACAACGTCATGTATGCTTACATTGACCGTAAGAAAAAATTCCCTGTAACAACCTTGCTTCGTGCCATCGGTTTTGGTTCTGATAAAGAAATCTTAAACCTGTTCGGTCTTTCAGAAGAAATTCCGGGTACAAAAGATGCCTTGACCAAAGCTATCGGCCGTCGTTTAGCAGCCCGTGTGTTAAGAACATGGACTGAAGACTTCGTAGATGAGGATACAGGTGAGGTAGTATCAATAGACCGTAACGAGGTAATCTTAGAGCGTGACTCTGTTATATCTGAAGGCGATATTGCTACGATTCTTAACACAGAACAAAAATCGGTTATCTTACACCGTGAAGATGCCAACGTATCAGAATTTAACATTATCTATAATACGTTACAACGTGATAGCTCAAACTCTGAAAAAGAGGCCGTTGAGCAAATCTACCGTCAGTTACGTAACACAGAAGCACCTGATGAAGCAACAGCCCGCGAGATTATTCAGGGATTGTTCTTCTCTGACAAACGTTACGATTTAGGAGAAGTAGGTCGCTACCGTGTAAATACAAAATTAGGCTTAACCACACCATTGGAAACAGGGGTATTAACCACTGAAGACATTGTTGAAATCGTTAAGTTCTTAATCAGCCTTATTAACTCTAAGGCGGTTGTCGATGATATCGACCACTTATCAAATCGTCGTGTGCGTACAGTAGGCGAGCAATTATATGCCCAGTTTGGTGTAGGTCTGGCTCGTATGGCTCGTACCATCAAAGAACGTATGAACGTTCGTGATAACGAAGATTTCAAACCAGTAGATTTGATTAATGCCCGTACACTTTCGTCGGTTATTAACTCATTCTTTGGTACCAATCAGCTATCACAATTCATGGACCAAACCAACCCATTGGCTGAAATTACGCACAAACGTCGTATGTCAGCTCTGGGACCAGGAGGTTTGAGCCGTGAGCGTGCAGGTTTCGAGGTTCGTGACGTGCACTATACCCACTACGGTCGTTTGTGTACCATTGAAACGCCTGAGGGACCAAACATCGGTTTGATTTCGTCGCTTTGTACTTATGCCAAAATCAATGGTATGGGCTTCATCGAAACGCCATACCTGAAAATTGAGAATGGTAAATTAACCAACGAACTGGTTTATCTGACTGCTGAAGAAGAAGATGGTAAAAACATCGCGATGGCAACAGCAGACGTAGATAATAATGGTAATTTCTTAGTAGATACGTTGAAATGTCGTTACGAAGGGGACTTCCCGATGAAGACACCAGATTCAATCGACTACATGGATATTGCCTCTAACCAGATTGTATCGGTAGCAGCCTCGTTGATTCCTTTCATTGAGCACGATGACGCCAACCGTGCCCTGATGGGTTCAAACATGCAACGTCAGGCCGTACCATTATTACGTCCTGAGGCTCCGATTGTAGGTACAGGTCTTGAAGGCCGTCTGGCTCGTGACTCCCGTACCCTTGTAGTAGCAGAAGAAGATGGTGTGATTGAATTCGTTGATGCCAATGTGATCAAGGTTCGTTATAACTGGACTAAAGAACAAACATTGGTTAGCTTCGATACCAATCTTACTACATACGAATTGATTAAGCATCGTCGTACTAACCAGGATACCTGTATCAACATCCGTCCGATTGTATTGAAAGGACAGGAAGTGAAAAAAGGACAGATTCTGGTAGAAGGTTATGCCACACAAGGTGGTGAGCTTGCTTTGGGACGTAACCTCTTGGTTGCCTTCATGCCTTGGCAAGGATATAACTTTGAGGATGCCATCGTAATCTCTGAAAGAGTAGTACGTGAAGATATCTTTACTTCTATTCACATTGAAGAATACGAACTGGAAGTACGTGATACCAAACGTGGGGAAGAGGAATTAACAGCTGAGATTCCGAACGTTTCGGAAGAAACTGTGAAGAACCTTGACGAAAACGGTATCGTTCGCACAGGTACAAGAGTAAAAGAAGGAGATATTCTGATTGGTAAGATTACACCAAAAGGTGAGTCTGATCCAACTCCTGAAGAAAAACTATTACGCGCTATCTTTGGTGACAAAGCAGGTGACGTGAAAGATGCATCGAAAAAAGCACCACCATCAATGGACGGTGTGATTATTGATACAAAATTGTTCTCTCGCCCAAGTAAAGAAGAACGTTCGAAACACAAAGACGAGTTAAAAGCTTTGATGAAAAAACACAGCAGAGCCTTACTTGAGCTTCGAGAAAGAATGTTAGACAAAATGGTAGAATTGCTTGATGGCAAAACTACAGTGGGTGTGAAACACAAATTCGGAGATGAGTTAATATCGAAGGGAATGAAATTTAACCGTTCGAATATTGCTAACAACTTATTCCCTGATAAAAACAATTATGTTGACGAAAGCCAATACAACGTACCGGAAGAGGTAAACCTTTTAGGTGATGTGATTCTGGATGGTTGGACTGACGATTTGGAACTCAACAAATTAATCGTAGCGTTAAGCAAAAATTACTTAGCTCGTCGTAGCGAAGTAATTGGTCGTTTCAAACGTGAAAGATTTGTATTGGAGGTGGGTGATGAACTACCTGCAGGTATCGTGAAATTAGCGAAAGTATATATTGCTAAGAAACGTAAATTAAAAGTGGGTGATAAAATGGCGGGTCGTCACGGAAACAAAGGGGTTGTTGCCCGTATTGTACGTGATGAAGACATGCCATTCTTAGCAGACGGAACACCAATGGACATCGTATTGAATCCACTTGGGGTACCTTCTCGTATGAACATCGGACAGCTTTATGAGGTTGTATTGGGTCTGGCGGGTCGTAAATTAGGTCGTAAATACGCTACTCCAATCTTTGATGGTGCTACTGAAGCAGAAGTATCATCAGAGTTGGCAGAAGCAGGATTACCACCATACGGTCGTTCGCAACTATACAACGGATTGAGCGGTGAGCCATTTGATCAGAAAGTAACGGT
Source organism: uncultured Emticicia sp. (assembly GCA_966212365.1). Taxonomy (GTDB): domain Bacteria; phylum Bacteroidota; class Bacteroidia; order Cytophagales; family Spirosomataceae; genus Emticicia. The sequence continues at coordinate 7,965 of CBIHRH010000095.1, forward strand.
AGGTATCATGTATATGATGAAACTGGGCCACCTGGTTGATGATAAAATGCACGCCCGTTCGATTGGACCATACTCACTCATAACGCAACAGCCATTGGGTGGTAAAGCACAATTTGGTGGTCAGCGTTTCGGAGAGATGGAGGTGTGGGCATTGGAAGCATTCGGTGCATCGCATATCCTTCAGGAAATCCTGACGGTTAAGTCTGATGACGTGGTAGGTCGTGCGAAAGCATACGAAGCCATCGTTAAAGGCGAAAACTTACCAAAAGCGAATATCCCTGAGTCGTTCAACGTATTAGTACACGAATTGAGAGGCTTAGCACTAGAGATTACCTTGCAGTAAGCAATATTAATAGGCTTGTCCTGATTGTGAAATCGGGACAAGTCAAGATTTTAAAAAATCATTTTCACATCAATCATAAGGAAAATGTCTTTAAAGAAAAATAAAAAACTTAATAGCGACTTCAACAGCATCACCATTAGTTTGGCTTCACCAGAGTCAATTTTGGAGAGCTCGTTTGGAGAAGTAACACAGCCGGAAACGATCAACTACCGTACCTACAAACCAGAAATGGGCGGTTTGTTTTGTGAGCGTATTTTCGGGCCTGTGAAAGACTGGGAATGCCACTGTGGTAAATACAAACGTATTCGCTACAAAGGTATTATCTGCGACCGTTGCGGGGTTGAGGTAACCGAGAAAAAGGTTCGTCGCGAACGCATGGGACACATCGAACTGGTGGTTCCGGTAGCACATATCTGGTATTTCCGTAGTTTACCAAACAAAATCGGGTATTTGTTAGGAATGTCGTCGAAGAAACTCGACCAAATTATTTATTACGAACGCTACGTAGTTGTTCAACCTGGTATCAAAGGCGAAGATGGTATCTCTGCCAATGACTTCCTGACAGAAGAAGAGTATCTTGATATAGTTGACAAACTGCCAAGAGAAAACCAGATGCTTGACGATAAAGACCCGAATAAATTTATCGCCAAAATGGGTGCAGAGGCATTAGAAATGATGCTTTCTCGTATCAAGCTAGACGAACTTTCTTATGATTTACGCCACGCGGCAGCTACTGATACTTCTCAACAACGTAAAGCGGAAGCTTTAAAGCGTCTGAAAGTAGTAGAAGCGCTTCGTGATGCCAATACGCGTATCGAAAACAAACCTGAGTGGATGGTTATCCGCATGGTTCCGGTTATTCCACCAGAATTGCGTCCGCTTGTACCTCTTGATGGTGGTCGTTTCGCAACTTCTGACTTAAATGACCTTTATCGTCGTGTGATTATCCGTAACAACCGCTTGAAACGTTTGTTGGAAATCAAAGCACCAGAGGTAATCTTACGTAACGAAAAACGTATGTTACAAGAGGCTGTCGATTCATTGTTCGACAACTCTCGTAAAGTAAACGCCGTTCGTTCAGAAGGTAATCGTGCTTTGAAATCCCTTTCAGATATGTTGAAAGGTAAACAAGGTCGTTTCCGTCAGAACTTATTAGGTAAACGTGTTGACTATTCTGGTCGTTCGGTTATCGTGGTAGGTCCTGAATTGAAATTACACGAGTGTGGTTTGCCTAAAGATATGGCAGCCGAGCTGTTCAAACCATTTATTATCAGAAAACTGATTGAGCGCGGAATCGTGAAAACAGTGAAATCTGCTAAGAAAATCGTTGACAGAAAAGACGCAGTAGTTTGGGATATTCTGGAAAACGTTTTGAAAGGACACCCTGTTCTTTTAAACCGTGCCCCTACGCTTCACCGCTTGGGTATCCAGGCATTCCAACCTAAATTGGTTGAGGGTAAAGCTATCCAGTTGCACCCGTTAGTTTGTACGGCCTTCAACGCCGACTTTGACGGTGACCAGATGGCGGTACACGTACCACTAGGTCAGGAGGCAATCATGGAGGCATCTATCCTGATGTTGGCTTCTCATAACATTTTGAACCCTGCTAACGGTGCTCCGATTACGGTACCTTCTCAGGACATGGTGTTAGGTTTGTATTACGTAACAAAAGGACGTAAATCGACTGAAGAAGACAAAGTACCAGGTGATGGCATGACTTTCTACTCGGCAGAAGAAGTAATCATTGCCATGAATGAGGGTAAAGTTTCAAAACATGCTCACATTAAATGTCGTGTAAAAGTAAAAGACGAAAACGGACAATTAGTTGATAAAGTAGTTGATACTGTAGCAGGTCGTATTCTCTTCAACCAATGTGTGCCAGAAGAAGTAGGTTATCTTGATGAATTATTGACCAAGAAAAAACTACAACAGTTGATTGGTCGCGTATTCAAAGAGGCCGGATATGCCCGTACAGCGAAATTCCTTGATGATATCAAAGAACTTGGATACCAGACGGCCTTCAGAGGTGGTTTGTCTATCGGTTTGGATAACATCATCGTTCCGCCGGAAAAAACAAAACTAATTACCGATGCGAAAGCAGAAGTTGAAGAAGTTCAGAATAACTATATGTTCGGTATCATCACTGAGCGTGAGCGTTACAACCAGATTATCGACATCTGGGGCCGTGTAAACACACGTATCCGTGAAGTATTATTGAAACAATTAGAAGCTGACCAGAAAGGTTTCAACCCAATCTATATGATGATGCACTCGGGTGCACGTGGTTCGCAAGAGCAGGTGCGTCAGTTGGGCGGTATGCGTGGATTGATGGCGAAACCACAGAAAAATATCCAGGGTTCAGTAGGGGAGATCATTGAAAACCCGATCTTGTCAAACTTCAAAGAAGGTCTTGACGTATTGGAGTACTTTATCTCTACCCACGGTGCTCGTAAAGGTTTGGCCGATACAGCCTTGAAAACAGCCGATGCGGGTTACTTAACTCGTCGTTTACATGACGTTGCACAGGACGTAGT
>CBIHRH010000096.1:0-10795 GCA_966212365.1 uncultured Emticicia sp.
TTGAAAGTATATGTTTAAACGGTGTAAATTCATTGAGATAATCTGTATAAGAAAGGGCTTGAAATTCTGTCGTAATATATTCACCAAGCAATTGAGAGAAATGCTGATGCAAATTAGATAATGTAAATGTATGGGAAACCTGAAAATGAGGGGCTACGTCAAAATTTGTATCATCTTTTCGCTCATTCTCAATCCAATTATTATATAGCTTGTTTACTGCCTCAATAGCTTCAGGTTTAATAGTAAGTATTGATTTGTCAAGACCTAATAATTGCTCAGTATTTACGCGTTTCTTATTTTTAAAAAGAACCTTATCAGAAGAATACTGCACCTCATAAACTAAAATTTCTTCTTCTGTAGTAAGAAGTGAAAGTAATTTGAAGTTCTTCTGATTTACCTGGTTAGGATTAAAAGTATTGACAGCCATAAAAGCCTCAAGATTTGATGCAAAATCTGATATTCTCTCTTCATCATATCTTAATTGTAAAAACTCAAAATCTTTCAACAAATCGTGATGGAATACAAATAAAATATCCCCCCCTAATCCATTATTTTGTTTAATATCACGATATTTGGCTAAAAAGGCATTTTTAGTCGTCGCAAGGTAAATGTCTGTAAACATGTATTCTCTGGAGTCAAGTTAAAGCTGTCTTTAAAGTTTATTTTGCGATTTTAAGCCGCTTAAGCTTATGTAACGATTATATATATTTGAAAAGCCAGTATCTACTTAGCTTGCGCTTTATAGAACATAGGTATAGTTGGAACTGCTATCTGGTTTAAATTTTCGCTTGTAACAATTGAATAGATTGCAGTAAATTTTGTTTAACATTACATCAAAAGTGTGTTTACAATTTTAGAGAAAGGTATTTTGTTTTCCAAGGTGTTTTTATTATAAGGTAGGTTTTAAGGAAATTAATTTTTGATAACAGGAAAGAGCTTTAACTCTACCAATCAAAGCCAGTCTATTTTTTAACCAAAATGGTATATCGGGGAGACTTAGATAAGCTACTTTTCAATGCTTATCAGTAATCAATATGTCTTGGGAGAGTTCTTAAAGAATCTGAAGTTTGGCTATAAATCACAATCTCACCAACTATTCCTCAGATAAGTTGCTTCTTCCGCAACAACTCTATTGTATATCAATATTGCAGGACAAGAAAAACTTATAAAACAAAAAGCAGTAGTAACCCATTGTTTACTACTGCCTGATAGTATGTTTGTGTTCTAAATATTCCCGTATGGTTTCTTTAGGGTTAGCCAGATTTATGTGCTTGGCTAATGATTTATTGTTTTTCTTTATTTAGCTTAAATTTTGCTATCTAGCTATCCATTTTTTCCAGCCCTGATAAGCAATATGTACATTGATATTTGATAGGTTCGGCTTTATTTCTTCGGTTTTTGCCTGGTTGAGTTTTTTTAATTGTTCTATGCTTTCATAAACACCACTCTTTAAACCTGCGAGATAGGCGGCACCTAAGGCCGAAATATCGGCATTAGATTGTTTTTTAAGAGGGATACCCAATAAATCAACTAAAAATCGAATAACAAATTGATTACTGGTTATACCACCATTCACCGAAATAGATTGTAAGGCAGCATCCATATCCTGGCTCATAGCATCAATCACATCTTTAATCTGATAGGCGATACTCTCTAAGGCTGCTCTTACAATATGGTTTTTACTGGTGCCAAAGGTCATACCTTCGATAGATGCCCGTCGGTTCATTTGCCAGTGAGGGCCACCTAGTCCGCTGAAAGCGGGGATGAGATATACGCCTGCATTGTCGGGTATGGCATTGGCCATTGCCGCTGTTTCTGAGGAATCCTTAAATAGATTGAGCTCATTTTTAAGCCATTCGATCGTAGAGCCACAAGCAACAATCGCACCTTCAAGGGCATAATCAATCCGATTTTCAACGCTCCAGCAAATGGTGGTTAGCATTCCGTTTGATGAAATCACTGGTTTATTACCAATATTCATCATAATCGAGCTGCCTGTTCCTAAAGTTACTTTGGTGGTGCCTTGCTCAAAACAAGCTTCTCCAAAGGTAGCTGCATGAGAATCACCAATCAGAGCATTGATGTGTAAGGATAAATTTCTTGTTCTGAAGCCAAAATTCCAGATACCAAATTCGTATGAGGATGGACATACTTCCGGTAGGTTTAGTTTTTCTAAGCTCCATAGTTTCAGAATTTCTTCGTCCCAAGTAAGCGTATTGATATTAAAAAGGAGTGTTCGATGGGCGTTCGTATAATCAGTTTTAAACGATTTACCCTCAGTAAATTTATATAATAACCAACAATCTACAGTTCCGAAGTAAAGTTCACCTTTGTCTAGTTTCTCTTGTAAATCCTTGTCATTTTCAATCAACCAAAGCAGCTTGGTGCCTGAAAAATAGGGGTCAATGATTAGTCCTGTTCTTTCTTTAATCAAAGGCTCCTGGTTTTGGGCTTTTAACTTTTGGCAAATATCAATAGACCGTTTACAAGCCCATACAACTGCAGGTGCAAGCGCTTTGCCTGATTTATCCCAGAGTATGAAAGTTTCTCTCTGATTACTGACGCCACAGGAAGCAATATCAGAGACAATAAACCCCTTTGCTGCAAAGTCTTCCAGGCATAGTTTTACAGCCGCCAAAACATTCTGATAAATTCCTTCCGGATTCTGTTCTACAAAACCATTGTCAAAGTAATCAGTATGCAAATCAATATGACCTTTGGCCACAGGATTACCCGCCTTATCAAAAACAATGGCTTTAGTACTACTGGTACCCTGGTCTATAGCAAGAACGAACATTTATATAGCGAAGTTAAGATACGAGAAATGGGTTATAAATAGCAGGTTAGTTTGTCAGGCTTACTTCTTTTTGCTCTTCTGATCGATAATCACTGCTAATAAAATCACTAAGCCTTTGACCACTTGCTGCCAGAATGGCGATACATTTAAAAGTACCAGACCGTTATTCAAAACACCTATAATAGTTGCTCCAATGACTGTGCCTGTTACAGAGCCTATTCCACCTGAGAGTGAAGTGCCACCTATTACTACGGCAGCGATAGAGTCTAATTCATAACTTGTTCCTGCATTAGGCTGAGCAGAATTAAGACGTGAACTAACCAAAATGCCTCCAACAGCGGCCATCATGCCTGCAATACCATATACCGCCAGCTTGATATTATTAATATTGATACCTGAAAGAAAGGCAGCTTTTTCATTCCCGCCAATGGCATAGATATAACGCCCGAAAGTAGTTTTTTTACTGATAAAGACCACTATCAGAACGACAACCAGAGAAATCCAGACAGGTATTGGAATGCCTATTAGCCAACCGGAACCTATAAACTCAAAGCTTGTACCCAGATTCGAAATGGGCATACCTTCTGTATAAAGCATAGTTGCACCACGTGCAATAGTGAGCATCGCAAGCGTAACGACAAAGGGTGGGAGAGAGAAACGGGTAATGACCCAGCCATTGAAAATGCCAATTAATAGACCAATCATTAGGGCAGCTAATATGCCACCTAAAGTAGTAAAGCCAACGAGTAAATCAAAAGATCCAACGGCAATGCCTTTTGTTAATAATCCGGCACAAACGGCAGAGGTGAAGGCCAATACTGAACCAACTGAAAGGTCGATACCTGCTGTTAATACAACCAGGGTCATACCTACAGAAATGCAGACATTGACAGATATTTGCCGCAGTACATTCCAGAGGTTATTGGCCGTCAGAAATTTATCTGATAAAATGCTAATGGCCAGGCATAGCACAAAGAGCGCTATCAATGACTGTGATTTCTTTAGTAGTTCTTTATTCATCTATATGAGTGAATAGGGTTTTAAATAGCGGCTTTCAATAGCTTGTCTTCATTGGCTTCATCTGCTGAAAATTCGGCTTTTAACTTTCCTTCCGACATTACCAATATTCTATCTGCCAGAGCTAATAATTCAGGGATTTCTGATGATACTATAATAATGCTTTTGCCTTCACCCGCTAGTCTTTTGATGATTTCGTAAATCTCGTTTTTTGCATTGATGTCGATTCCCCGGGTGGGTTCATCAAGCATTAAAATCCTGGGGTTAGTTGCCAGCCATTTAGCCAGAACTACTTTCTGTTGGTTTCCTCCACTCAGATTAACACAGAGTTGTTGCGCCGATGGTGTTTTAATAGCTAAAGTTGAAATATAGTTTTTGGCAAGCTGCTTCTCTGATTTTTCATTTAGAAGACTATTTTCAGGTAAAATAGTCAGGCTTATGTTTGATGCAACGTTCATACCCAGTACCAGGCCCTCAGTTTTCCGATCTTCTGTTACAAAAGCCATTCCGTGCCTGATGGCATCTTTAGGTGATTTTATACCGACTTCACGATTATCAATAGATATGGTTCCCTGAACCTTTGTAGAGTTCAACCCGAAAATGGTTTCCAGTAATTCAGTTCTACCTGCTCCCATTAAGCCAAAAATACCTAATATTTCACCTTCTTTTAAGTTGAAAGAAATATTATCAAGTAGGTTTCTGTTTTTTAGTGTACGATGGGGTAGGGTGAAGTTCTTTATACTTAGTAATACCCTGGAAGCATTGGTATTAGGTTGCTTTTTTGCAATCAATACCTCTCTGCCCACCATTTTCCTGATTAAATCCTGCTCGGTAGTCTGGCTCATTTCGCCTGCATCAATACTATTGCCATCCCGCATAACTGTATAAGTCTCTGCAATTTTGAAAAGCTCGTCCATCTTATGTGAAATGTATACAATGGTTTTGCCTTCGTCCTTTAAATCGGCAATGATGCGGTGCAGGTTTTCAATTTCTTTATCGCTTAGTGCCGAGGTTGGTTCGTCCATTAGTATTACCTGTGCATCGGCCAATAAGGCTTTCGCAATTTCTATGAGTTGTTGCTCACCTACTTTCAGGTTTTGTACCAGAGTAGTAGGAGAAACATTCAATTCTAATTTAACAAGCAGTTCCTTGGTTATCCGGGTCATTTTAGGTGTATCTAACAGCCCCCAGCTATTTCTTATTTCCTGACCCAGAAATAGATTTTCTACAATATTAAGCGCAGGAATCAGATTTAATTCCTGATGAATGATAGCAATCCCTGCTTGTTGGGCATCTTTGATGCTTTTGAATTTTACGGGCTGTCCATTTAACAGAATCTCGCCTTCATAATCTGTATAAACACCAGTCAATATTTTCAAAAGGGTAGATTTACCGGCTCCGTTTTCACCCAAAATAGCATTCACTTTCGAGGGGTAGAAAGTCAGATTTACCTCGTTAAGCGCCTTTACGCCCGGAAAAGATTTCGATATATTAATGGCCTTTAGCACCTTTAGATTTTATTCAGATTTGGAGATTTTTATTGGTAAAATATTCAATGCAAGCGATTTATCTTGTTGTTTGCTTAGTTTAGTTGCTCCATGCACTATTATTTTATCTCCAACATTAATGCTTTTTAAATCTTGTGGAATGGCCTTTTCCCGGATGATATTATTTAATTCTTCTGAAAGTTTATTGAAGTCAGCATTAGTCTTGAAATCTGTTAATTTAACTAAACCCGAAGCATCTCTGATAGCGTTGCCGAAGATGTACTTTGTATCAATAAAGAAAACAGCATTGTCATTGGTTACTACTTTCAATCCATCAGTCTGTTTTTCTAAGACTTTGCCTTCACCCTTTATCATGAAGTAGGCCGAATTACCAATACCTAAGCGATTGCCATAAGCCTTAAATGCAGAATCAGGATTTGAGTTTACTGATGCCAATAATTGCGAAAGCTCAACTGCATTATTGCTTTTGAGAATGCCCTGATAATATAAAGAATCAGCAAAAGCTTTGAAATTGAAACTGCTCAGTTTCTGATTCCGTACTTCACTCAGTTTTCTGAAATAAACTGAATTATAGCCAAGAATCAATAGAATAAGGATTAGTATGCCTTTTTTCATAAAGTTCGCTTATTATTAATAACTGCCTGCATTGGCAACGGTTACCAGTTCTACTTCTACAGGTACTCTTTGTGGAAAATCCCGTTTGCCTTTAAAATATTCATCAGCATATTGGGCAGCGGTTTTTGCCATTACTTTCGGGTACTGCATACCAGTTGCCACAATCTTCTTTTCTTTGATTTTCTCAACCACATCAGAGGCCCCATCGAAACCAAATACCTTTACTTTATCTGCCTTACCTGCTGATTGTAGTGCCTGATAAGCACCCATTGCCATCGCATCATTGCCACAAAAAACGGCATCAATATCCGGTTGGGCTTGCATGATAGTTTCCAGGACTTCCATAGCCTTATTTCGGTCGAAATCACCACTTTGTTGCGCTACCATCTTCAGATTCGGAAATTTATCTACTACAGAATGAAATCCGCCCGATCTTGCCCAAGTGTTATTATCGCCCACCAAACCAATGATTTCGGCATAATTGCCTTTTTCTTTCAGGGCTTTTACAAAGGTTACCCCAATCTCAACACAGCCCGAATAATTATCAGAAAGTATCTGGCTGGTAGCAGCATTATCGGCGTTGATTTCTCTGTCCATACAAAAAACCGGGATACCTGCAGCCTTTGCTTTTAGCACATTGGCAATAGAACCATCGGCATCGGTTGGGTTAAAAAGAATGGCATCAAAGCCGGAAGAAATCAGGTTTTCAAAATTATCTGATTCGGTAGCAGGGTTATTCTGCGAGTCGAAAATCTTGGCTTCGTAACCCAGTTTTCTGGCATTTTCGGCTGCTGATTCTGCCAGAACCACAAACCACGGATTGTTTAGCGTAGAGATAACTACCGCTATTTTAGGTTTTCCGGAATTTTTCTCTCTACATGAGATACTCGTCAGGCTTAGCATAACAAGCAGGAAAAGGACTTTTTTCATACGTTTCATGGGATAATAGTAACGATTACTCTTTGATAACGGGTAATAGCAGGAGCGCCGTTATCTGTCACTTCCAGTATAAAATGCATGGTTTGGGGTTCAGTAACTTTGGGCGCCATAAAACTGATTTCCTGATTCGTAGGGTTTCTTATCGTAAATCGGCTGGCATTAAGGCTACCAACTTCCTTATAGAAAATCCAGTTATAAGTCAGTTCATTATTGTCGGGGTCGCTTGCCTTACCAGATAATGTGACAACTTTTCCTGATTTTACAGTGATAGTATTCTCATGACCTAATGCGATTACCGGGGGGTGGTTGGCATCTTTATAAGTTTTAGCAACACACCAGTCCATGCGTGCAAAAAAATCGTTCTGAAAAGCCTTTCTCCACCGCCAGATAGTGGTCTGATTCCCTGTGTGGTAAGATTTGGTAATATCACTGTAGACTTCATCCTGCGTATCTGTCCAGATAGGGCGGGTTTCGGGTTCATACATATACTTTTTGAATTGCGGAATATACAATTCGTAACGTCCGCCCCAGCCACCGTAATTCGGATTTTCAGGGTCATTTAAACCATTCTTGATTAATCCCATAAATGATGGACTATCTCCTTCCATCAAAAAGTCTATTTGTGGATATTTCTCTCCCAGAGGGCCATGATTCTTACGGACGTGTTGGTCCAAGTACTTATTACGAACAATAGTAGTATCTGCTCCCGTGAAGCGCCCATGAAAAATATCACCTGAAATACCCGTCCATGTGGCGTAGTGGTATTGTCCGCCACCGTTTTCTTCATAACCAGGACTCACGATATAAAATAAATCAGGGAAGTTCTTCCGTATCCATGGACCCGTATCGTCCTGATCAGAAATGGTATAAATACGTAGTTTCTTTACAATTTTGGCAAGATCAGCAGGTTTTTGAGTCTTTTGTAATTTGTAGAGTGCCTGTGCCAGTACGTTGGTTCCTCCCCAGGCCTGAATATATAAAGGCCTGGCATCGTTTTTCAGCATGCTTTTTATCAGCCATTCAGAGCCTTCTGAATCTTTACCTTCACCCAGACCTTCTTTCCCAAAAACAGGCAAGCCTTTTTTGATGATTGAATGAATGTACGCTTCAGTAGGATAACCTTTTTCGTGTATTTCAAGGTTATCTCTTACTTTCCCGTAAGCTTCTGTAATTTCGTGTAAACGCCACTCGGCGGTTTTAGTACGTTGCCAGCAAGAGGTGGTGGCTACAATGCCCTCTGTATCAAATTGGTTAGCGTAAGTCAGGAAACGCACGTAAGACATGGCGTCGTCCGGCTCATTTTCAATATCTGTCAACACAAATACCCTTGGATTTTGTGCCAGAATCATTTGGTATGATAGGAAGAATAGTAAAAAACTAATAATTCTGTTTTTCATAGTTTATTAGGGTATTTCAGTAATTCTAAGGGCGATATAAGGTTTCAACGGCAGTCTGACTTTCTGATTGTCTGTATCTAAAATCCGATAATCGTTTGGCTCGTTGGCTATAAAAACTGAATTGATGGGGGTGATGGACATATCCCAAGTATCAATCACTTCTACTTTGTACCTGGTACCTGCTTTCGGTCGTTTGAAATTTGCATTTTTATGAGGCAGGTTGAACGACCATGTTTCGTTTAATTCTTTACCGAAATAAATGAGATAGGTGCCTTTTCCGTTGGTTGCGGTTTTGAAATCCCGACTCACATCGGCCATTTCTAATGGGCCGGTTTCTGTTATGAGGTCTCTGATGAATGCGGCTCTTTTCCAGCTACTTCCCTTAAACTTTCCACCCTTTGCCCAGAAAATTGTGTCTCTGAGGTCTCTAAACATAAAGGATTCTCCATGTGTCACATAGGTACCACCAATCAACCCCATCCATATCAAGTGATTCATTTCTTCACCGCTATATCTTCCCCAACGAGACTTTAAATTGCCTTCGTAACCGACTTCATCAAAAAGAATGGGTTTTGGGTAAATGCTTCGAACAATGGCTGCTCCTCCCCAGTTGATTACAGGCGATTCATCCTGGATAGAAGTATGGGTGATTTCGGGCATCTGGTAATTAAAGTATTTGGCCGTGCTGCCATGAATGGAACAGAGATGATGGTAAGGGTCAGCTTTCGCAACTGCTTTAATCAGGACGTCCCAGTCTTTATCCGTTTTGCTCTTAATATAATCATATTCGTTAGCCAATGACCACCAGACATTGCGAAAAGAAGCCAGGCGAGCCACTAAATATTTAATATAATTCAGATTTGCTTCCATCGGCATTTCATCAAATCCCCATCTGCCTTTGTCGTAAGGGTGAAAAAGGATTAAATCGACTTCAATGCCTAATGTTTGCAAGTCATCAATACGTTTTTCTAAATGCCGGAAAAAGAGAGAGTTGAACTGAGTAAAATCCCATACTTTGATTTCATTTCCTTTCGCATCTTTTTTTACTTCTTTTACCGCATAAGGGTAAATCGGTGGCTCTTCTTTTACCAGTTCATAATTTTTTGGAAACACACACATGCGGATTTTGTTGAATCCCGAATTTTGTAAGGATTTCAAGGTTTGCTCCTGAATATCGTTGGTCATATGTGTCCAGGCATAAGCGGTTGTTCCTAATGGAAAATAAGTCGTGCTATCGGCATATTTGAAATGATAGGTTTGAGAAACCCTCACAATTCCGTGGTTTTTCTCGCTCGCTTTTATACATTGAAATTCGCCTTTTTTGTTGTTCAGTGCAGCTAATGAACTACTGGTTTTGTATTGCCATGTACCAGTTTTCTCAGGCATGAATCGAATGATATATCTGTTATCGCCATCGTAAAAACCAGTAACTGTAATAGAGGTATCTTTATGAGCAAATGTGGCAGATAGGGGATTACCCGAATAGTTATTTTTGCCCGAAGTATTTTCCAGAATTAGTTCAAATCTATTCCATTGCTCAATTTTCTGTTGAGAAAAAAGAGCTTTGGCGCTCAAAAAAAAGCAAATGGTTAGTGAGAATATGAAAATACTATTTCTGGACATCAATTTAACTTTTGGTCAATGTTAAAACTGTATTTGTCAGACCTTTCTCTGATATGCCATAATGTTCAAAAATCTCTACCTGTGAGCCTGAAACTGTATGGTCATCAGGGAGACCAACAATTTTGAATAGGTTATGAAAACCGTTCTGAAAAAGCAATGAAGCAACTGCTTCACCTAATCCTCCATTAATTGAATGTTCTTCTACGGTAATAATGGGTTTGCCATTCGCAGCAATATTCATAATTAAAGTGCTATCCAAAGGCTTGATTGTGTGCATACTCAACACGGTACACGAAACGCCATGTTCTTTTTCTAAAACCTCTGCTGCTTTTACGCAGGGTAGTACTGCTTCGCCCGTAGCTATAAATGTTAAATCTCCTCCCTCTTTAATCATTCGGCCTTTGCCTATTTTAAAATCATTATTACCTGATTCTCCACTCAATGAGTCCGGCATATTTTTCTTGCCGAAACGGATATAAACCGGGCTTGTCATTTCTGCTGCCTGACGAATAGCATGTTCGGTTTCGTAGTTATCTGCTGGAGCAACAATCGTAATGTTGTTAATGGCTCGCAAGACAGCATAATCATGTAAGCTATGGTGTGTACTTCCTAATGCTCCATAACTGACACCTGCTGAAATACCGATGAGTTTAACCGGATTATCAGAATAACAGACATCATTCTTAATTTGCTCCAATGCCCTTGCTGTCAGGAAACATGCTGGAGAAACTGCAAAAGCTTTTTTACCCATGCTGGCTATTCCCGTTGCTACTCCTACTAAATTTTGCTCAGCAATACCCACTTCTACAACCTGCTCAGGGAAGCGTTGGCCATAAGGAACCAGTTTACCTGAGCCACGGGAGTCGCTCGTTACCACATAGATATCCTTGTCCTGTTCA
>CBIHRH010000097.1:0-10741 GCA_966212365.1 uncultured Emticicia sp.
GGAGGGAAAAGATTTTAAATTATACACACCAGAACTCTACAATCTTTCTTTAGAAAATACCCAACTGGTGGTATTAAGCGCCTGCGAAACAGGGAAGGGCCAAATCAGAAAAGGAGAGGGGATTATCAGTCTGGCCCGTGCATTTCAGTTTGCCGGTTGCCCGTCAGTAATCACAACTCTATGGAATGCACACGACGAAAGCATTGCTAAATTATCAGAGAAGTTTTACTATTATCTGAAAAAAGGCTATCCAACAGACGAAGCCATCCGCTTATCGAAAATAGATTTGATTCAGACAGAATCAGACCACCCATTCTATTGGTCGAACTTTGTTTTGATTGGCAAATCTTCGGTTATTCCGATTGCATCAAACAATTTCATTTATCTTTGGTTAGGACTATTTTCGGCAGTAATGATTGGCATGTATCTACTCAGAGCCAGAATCGCCACATTTTTCTCTAATTTTTCAAGATAAAATTGCTTCTTACATTTTTGGAATCCCATCGAAACCTTACATTTGTGATTGGTGTTATACCAGAATATGCTTAATCGTGCGTTAAGGATAGACTAAAGAACAAATCACAACCTGATGATTAGCTACGAGCATTTTACTTTAAAAAACGGACTGGAGGTATATGTGCATGAAGACCATACCACCCCAATGGCGGCCGTTAATATATTATATAATGTAGGTTCGAGAGACGAAGACGAAAAGAAAACAGGCTTTGCCCATCTTTTTGAACACCTGATGTTTGGTGGCTCTAAGAATATTCCCAGCTACGACGAACCCCTTCAAAAAGTAGGTGGCGAAAACAATGCCTTTACATCGCCTGATATTACGAATTATTATATTACACTTCCCTCTAAAAATATCGAAACTGCATTCTGGTTAGAATCAGACCGGATGATGAGTCTGTCGTTTGATGATAAAGTATTGGAAGTGCAACGCAAGGTAGTAATTGAAGAGTTTAAACAGCGCTACCTGAATCAACCTTATGGGGATGTATGGCTGAAATTGCGTCCTTTGGTCTATGAAAAACATCCGTATCGTTGGGCAACGATCGGCAAAGAAATCAACCATATCGAAGAAGCGACAATGGATGATGTGAAAGGCTTTTTCTTTAAATATTATCTGCCCAATAATGCCATATTGGTAGTGGCAGGCGATGTAACAGTGGCTCAGGTTAAATACCTGAGTGAGAAGTGGTTTGAGCCGATTCCGGCAGGGGAGAAGTATATCAGAAATCTACCTCAGGAAACTATTCAGACAGAGGCGAAGTTTTTAGAAACTTCGGCTAAAGTGCCTTTGAATGGTATCTATAAGGCCTATCATATGCCAGGACGTTTTGACCCTGAGTTTTATAATGCCGATTTATTAAGTGATTTGCTAGGCAGAGGAAAATCGTCTAGATTGTATACCAAACTGGTGAAAGAAAAGCAGTTATTCAATAATATTTCAGCCTATATTACTGCTTCGCTTGACCCTGGTTTATTAATGGTACAAGGAAACCTGAATGAAGGTATATCTTTAGAAGAGGCTGACGTTGCCATTGAAGAAGTAATCAGCGAATTGGTAAATAACAAAGTAGAGGAATCTGAATTACAAAAAGTAAAGAACCAGAGTGAATCTACTTTGGCCTTTGCAGAGGTTGAATTATTGAACAGAGCCATGAATCTGGCCTTTGCGGCTAATGCCGGCAACGCCGATTGGTGTAATCAGGATGCTGAGAAAATTGCAGCTGTAACACCTGAATCTTTGCAGGTAATGGCTAAACATGTATTAAGGAAAGAGAATAGCTCAACGATGTATTATCGGGCTAATTAAGGTCTGCGTGGCACGCCTATACTCGTCCGAACATGGGCCGGCCGCCGCGAGTGTCACGCTTATTTTCGGGGCGGGCTCGGATAATCAGGGAGTGAAAAAACAAATTAGTTTGAGATAATGAGGTGTATATTGCCTGATTGATAAACCTCTGAGCGCCTAAGCGTGACACGGCCTTTTACGGACTTGGTTAGCCGTGCCACGCTAAACCTTTGCATAGAAAACAAAAGAGCCACGCTTTATTATAAAAGCGTGGCTCTTTACGTTTATTCTAAGAGTATCAGACTGCGAAACTTTCTCCACAACCACAGGTACGCGTGGCATTAGGATTTTTGAACTGGAATCCTTTTCCGTTTAAGCCATCTGAAAAATCTAGTTCAGTACCAATCAGATATAGAAGGCTTTTCTTATCTACAAATACCTTGATTCCATTGTCTTCAAAAATATGGTCGTTTGGACGAGTTTCAAAATCAAATTTCAAATCATACATCAAGCCCGAACAACCGCCACCTTCAACTGCTACACGCACGCCATGCTCACCTGTCAAGCCATCTTTTTCTCTTAATTCAATGATTTTATTTTTTGCTATTTCTGTTACTGTAACCATGACCTTTTATTATATTATTTGTATGCTGATATAAAAACGACTTTCTGCACCGAAAAGTTTCGCAAATAGTCAATTATGTAAATGGATTGGATAGTTTTGCAGTTTTTTGTTGGATATGAGGCTGGAAAGTTGGCTAGAGCGTGCCTTCGACTCCGCTCAGGCACCGAGAGGCTTCTGTGTTTTTTGTGAAAAATTCACAGTTTTCTCTTTATATAAAAGTTTTTTATTTCACTATTACAGATGCCGTTCGAATCGGCGCCTGAGCGGAGTCGAACGGCCCGATTGAGCAATGAAACATCAATATCCAAAAAACTAAAACGGACTCTCCAATCCCGCCACTCTCTCAAACCAGAACTGACTGAAATTACTTCTTGGGTCGCGGCAAAGATACACCTGCGTGCCATATTCACGCGCCAAAGGGTCAGATATTTGTCCAACTAATTGTATGTCAGCAAAGAGTTTTTGGACATCTTCCCCAAGTTCATCGTTTATATAAATGAAAGTATCGGTCGTAGCAGGTATTTTTCTTGGAGCCCAGTAATAGTAATTATCTGAGAAACTCACTGGCTCGGGTAAACCATATTTTTTGCCTAGAATATTGATAGCAGAGGCTTGCCCGTAGTTTTCGCAGTAAAGCAATACATTCTGTTTATCTGGTGCTTGCTTATAGGCAGTATCGGCAATTCGGGCTAATTCTTCCCAGCCTATCATATCAGCATAGTCTTGAGGTAATGAGTGAATTTTGCCGTCTTCATGTCTTAGCATACCATCCATGCCATATTTTTCTGAGAAATTCCTGAAATGAACAGCTAGTTTTTCTGGCTTATAAAGGGGTACGCCTATTGGTAGCAGGAAGATAGATAAAGCTATTAAAGTACTAACTAAAGTCACTCTGAAATACCATTGTTTCAGAAAGCCTTCCCACCAGACTGAGCCTGCCGCCAAGGCCAACGGGAATATACCGGCCGTGTAATAACCTTTGCCTTTAGCCGCAAAGAGAATACCTATAACGAGCAACATCGTAATACCTAATACCCAATATTTACTCATTTTTTGATGGAACAACAAGGCTACTAATCCGGCAGTAGTGATTAGCAGAAAGATGCCGGGCATCAATAATTGCTCTTTCAGAAAATTGATTCTGTTTAGATGCATTAACTGGTACTTATTGAGTGCACCCAAATGCCTGATACTTGAAAGCCCATGGCTTAGCTGCCAGATGATATTGGGTGAGGCGATGATTATACAAAGCAGAATGGCAAACCAGAATGATTTTTGGGCAAGGACTTTCCGCTCTGAACTCAAAAGGAATGCTATAAACAAAGAACCCAACTGTAATACAACCAGATGCTTATTAAGGATGGCAAAACCTGAGGCAATACCTAAATAAAGCAGGTAGTTATTCTGGTGGGTATTAAGGTAACGAATTGCGAAGTAAAATATAAGTGTCCAGAAGAAAATATCAAAGCATACTGGTTGATACAAATAAAAGGGACGGACAAAGATTGGAGCTATGAAAATACCCAACGCTGTTAGCAATTGTGCAAACCAGTTGCCGCCTAATTCTTCTGTAATTCTGGCTGTTAACCAGACCATGATTCCTCCTAATATAGCAGGTAAGATTTTGATGGCAAAAGCCGAAAATCCGATGGTTTTCATTAATAGAAACGCAAGTATGCCAATCATGGGTGGAACCGACGCGTATCCGCTATCGGGGTGTGTACCCAAAGAAAAATACAGGAGCTCATCGCGGTGAGGCTCAAGCATATTATAAAAGTATAAATGAAAAACTATCTTTAGCAGGGAGAGGGAGAGTATCAGCCACTTAAGGTGCTTAGGTTGCATAATAGGATTGTTGAGTCTTGGCTGTGAAAATACAATATAATAGCGTGAGAAGAAAATGTATGCGTGACTTTATGATAAATGGTTCCGTTAACGGCTAAACGAGTGTTTTAATGAACCTGAGAAAATTGTCCATCTCATTGCGGGAATCATTCATAGATTCTTTAAGAACAATACCGATGTATCATCAGAGATGTATTGGGAGACTGTGGGTTTGGCCATGGGCTGAGGTTTAGGAATTCCATATACGTAGAGACGACATGCTTGGCGTCTTCAGGGGTCTGTCATTTCTAATAAATGTAATTTAGGCAGACAAAATCAATGGATAATTTGTCTTATATTTATTAACCCTTGAAGACGCCATGCATGTCGTCTCTACGTATGAACAATTTATTTAATGTATCTAAAATCCTGCCCGGCCTCTAACTTCAGCAAAATTTCATAATACAAATCAATACAAGCCTGAATATCTTCTTTGTGGCACATCTCTACTGTGGTATGCATATATTTCTGTGGTAATGAGATTAATGCCGAAGCAACACCCTCTGCCGAATAAGCAAATGAATCAGTATCTGTACCAGTTGAGCGACTTGCGGCTGCTCTCTGGAATGGGATAGATTTTTCGGCAGCTACATCAATCATGAAGTTGAGCAGGTTGTTTTGTACCGCCGGGCCGTATGTCAATACAGGACCTCTGCCACAAGCCAAATCACCATCCAGTTTTTTATTATACATCGGCGATTGCGTATCATGAATCACATCGCAACAGATAGCCACATCCGGTCTCAATCTTCTTGAAATCATTTCTGCTCCACGAAGTCCGATTTCTTCCTGAACTGAATTAACCACATACAATGTATAAGGCAATTGTATATTATTTTCTTTCAGTTTACGAGCTACCTCGGCGATGATGTATCCGCCAATGCGGTTGTCAAGGGCACGCCCTACATAGAATTTATTATTCAATTCCATCAGGGTATCTTCAAAAGTAATCACACAGCCTACGTGAATTCCCATTTCTTCTACCTCAGCTTTTTTTGCTGCACCTACATCAATGAAGATATTTTTTAGCGTCGGTCTTTCTTCTGTAGCAGATTCACGGACGTGAATGGCAGGCCAGCCAAAAACACCTTTTACAATACCTTTGCGCGTGTGGATATTCACTCTTTTAGATGGTGCAATCTGATGATCGGAACCACCGTTGCGGCGCACATAAATATACCCGTCTTCTGTAATATAGTTCACAAACCACGAAATCTCGTCAGAATGACCCTCAATTACCACTTTATATGGTTGGCCGGGATTGATAACGCCAACGGCTGTTCCATAAACATCAATCAGTTGTGTGTCAATGTATGGCTTTATATAATCGAGCCATATCTGTTGTCCGGATGCTTCAAAACCAGTAGGAGAAGCATTGTTTAAATACTTGTAAAGAAATTCAATATTTGGTTCTGCCATAATTCTCTTACCCTTTGGTGAAAAATTTGTGCAAAGGTAGAGAAATTGGTGAATTATTGGCTTTAAAAATGATTTTTAAGGATTAAAAGTACATTTAATGAGGATATGGGTTAAGATTTTTACCACGAGTTTCACAGAGGAAATTGTTTAAACTCGGAGTTACTCCATGGTAAATAAATTAATTCACTCCTGGGTTATAAAACTGTTGTAAGGCGCGACTAAAGGTACATCTATATAATCCAAATCGATGAAATATGATTGAAAAAGTGCGGATACCGCGCAACCATTCGCAGGTAAAAGAAATGAGTTTAAACTGGTTCAATACTTTTTTTATTGGATTTTTGGGTAAAATATGGACAACTTAAAAACCTACTGCCACCCTCAATCCAACGGGTGATTGCTTGCTGAATAGATTAATTTCAGGTTGAAGTTTGAGCCAGGGAGTAAGTTGATACCAGCCAAAGAGTTTGATGGATTTCTCAGCATAACCGGCAAATACCCCGGCCTTTAATTCTACTTCAGTTCCTTTTATACCTTTTTTCTTCAAAAAGGTCATTCCTACATAAGGCATATATTTAGTGCTGAATGAAAAAGTATTATCCGGTTTACGCTCGTGGGGGAAGTAGGCTTGTACTCCAATAGCAAATCCTTTTTTCAGATAGTTATCTGACATTAAACTAACAGTAAGACTGGTAGAAGGAATAAACTTGTCCTGGTAAGTGCCTATACCAATATCGGCATTAATCATCAGGTAATCCAATAACGGGCCACCTACAATAGCAGATTTAATTTTCTGATTGGCTACATCATTTTCTACTTTCACCATTTTCCAGGCTGCTGTGCTCTTACGTTCGTTTCTCGCTCTTTCTACAGCTTCAATAATGGTTTGATTGACATTTATTTCCAGAATATCCCTGATATCGTCTAAACTATTCAGCACAAATATAAACTGCTGATGCGGATAGGTTTTGAAAACCCTATTATGAGATTTGACTAATTCTGACACTGCCTTATCTTGATAATTAACCAGAACAAGCGTGTCTTGAAGCAGTAGTACTGATTCTACTTCCTGGTCTTTGGCTATTCTCAAAACTTCTTTTTGAGGATAGTAGACAATATCAATCAATGGATTGCCACTGACATATCGGTTTGGTCCGAAATAGGTAATTTTCTTATTCGCATCTTTTCTGAAACTTTCATTTACCAATTGATAATCATTCCAGAAGTTTCTCAGGAGGGAATCAGCATTGATTTTTAAATCGAAATCATTGCCGTAAAAATCTATTAGTAATCTGTTTTTATCTCCAAAGTCGATTGTTATTTTATTGGTGTTTTTTAATACCTCTTCATGATTAAATACATCTGAACGTTTGCCGAAAGTATTGAGCAGGATAGGCGGGCGAATGCCTTCCAAGACATTCAGGGTATCATATTTAGCCCTGGTCTGGCATATAGTTCCCCCGGCAATGCCCGTCAGGAGCATTGATAAAACAATGATGGTTCTTAGCATATTAGTATGATTTTAAATTAAGCTACTGCTGATTTCTGGCAGCAAATCTGATTTTGAATTTAGGTTGTGGTATAGGTGCTTTTTCTGTATTCGAAATCTCGTTGACATGGATGGTCTTGAATTGAGGTTTTGCTTCAGCAATAATAGGCTTAAAGTGTAAAGAATCCTGTTTAATAATAGGGGCTTGTAAATGGACTGTACTTACTTTTACAGCCAATTGTTCAACCTCAATTTTTAAATCTTTTTTAGGCTCTATGACTTCCTTTTTCTTGGGCTTATACGTTTTTACTTTAATTTTTTGAGGAACTGTTGCTATTACAGGAATTGGCTCGTCTTTACTAACATGGTCTATTACATAAGTTTTAGGCTTTTCTTTTGAAATTGATACCACCCACAATACCAATCCACCTAAACATGCAGCTACCGCTAGCCATTTCCATCGGCTTTTGCTTTTAGGCTTATCAAGATTTTTTTGTAGGGTGTTCCAGAATAACTGCTCGTCAAAATTTGACTTTTCGGGCAGATTATCGGCTACATCATCAATCTTCTTACGAAAATATTCATCTAGTTTATGTTCCATAGTTATATCCTAATTTCGTCAGTTCTGCTTGTAATAGCAATCGGGCTTTATACAATTGGGTCTTAGAGGTATTTTCACTAATACGCAATTGGGCCGCTATCTCTTTATGACTAAAACCTTCAATAGCATAAAGGTTAAAAACAGTGCGGTAGCCATCAGGTAACCTTAAAACCAACTGATAGATTTCTTCTTCCTCAAAATGTTCGTAGGCTGAAAAATCACTCACAGGTTCTTCGTCGGTTATTTCTTCCATCAATACCCAGTTCATTTTTCTTTGCCTGATAAACATCAGACATTCATTCACCATCAGTTTTTTCAGATAAGGCTCCAAGGTATTTTCGCCCCGATATTCAATTTTAGCAACTGAGTTAAAAAATTTCAGGAAGCCATTCATTAACATTTCCTGCGCATCCGCTTCAATCTTTACATAGCGGAGGCATAGCCTGAACATTCGTTTCACGAAACGGTTGTAGACACGTTTCTGCACAAACGGATTCTGTTTCTGTAGCTCCTGAAAGAGTTGAAGTTCCTGCATTAATAATAATGATTGTGGCTTTCAATAGTATATATGCTAAATGTAGTGAGGAAGTTGTCTGGAGGAGGAATTATTTTTGAAATTTGTTTGAGGGTTTTATTAATTATACCGTTTTAGGCTATGCCAATGTTACAGCGACTTAAGTCGCCGTCTAAGATAACAATGGAATATTTTTATGTAAGCCCGACTTAAGTCGGGCGTGTATGTAATAAGACCTTTGTCGTATTAGACGGCGAATTCATTCGCTGTGAGTCAGGTATGTGCGAATCCAAACAAGAAATACACAAAAAAGCATTGCTAAAAACTAGCAATGCTTTCCGGAATAATAAACCCTAACCCTAAACTATGAAAAAAACTACTCTTTGATTGACATGTTGATTATCGGCTACTAACAGCCACCGATAAGATTTTAAACTCTGTTCTACGATTGGCCTGATGCTGTGCTTCTGTACAAGCTGCGCCATTGTCGCAATTATTTAATAATTCGCTCTCTCCATATCCCTTTGCTTCTATTCTTGCAATTTCTATGCCACGTGTTAATAAATAATCTACTACCGCTCGCGCTCTGTTTTCAGACAGTTTTGTATTGAATGCATCACTCGAACGGCTATCTGTATGCGACCGGATTTCGATGCGCATTTCAGGATATTTTTTTAATAAAGGCACCAGTTTCGTTTCTAATTCTTTGGCAGCATCCGGGCGGATAAAGAACTGGCCGTAGTTATAATAAATATTCTCTAATCTGAAAATATCACCTTCGCCCACTAGTCCTAAATTCTGCTCAAAAGATTTTGGCCCTTTCCTGGTTGGCTTTACTTTACCCAGATTTTCGGTGTTTACTGCATATTTATCTTTAATAGCCGTTACGCTATAGTCTCCCTCTTTTTTAGGCTGAAATTCGTATTTACCATCTACTCCGGTTACAACCGTTTGTATTGAACCATCTTTTTCGTTTTCAAGGGTAACTGTTGCCCCTTCGATAGGCACCTGATTTACTTCGGCTACAATGGTTCCTTTAATGATAGGTGGTGGCGTCTTAGATTTCTGCAGATACATCGTGATAGATGTTCTGTTTTTTAATGAAGTGGCAAACGTACCATAAGTAATACTATTTGGCTCATAGCCCTCTTTCATGGCTTTGAACTCAAAGTCAGTGCCTGCTTCCAGACAAATCGAAACTTTGCCATCAGGGCCTGTTACTAATAGTTCTTTATTCAGGCCATCTTTCAGTAAGCGAACATCTACACTTTCGATAGGCTTTTTGGTGTCATTATCATAAACCAATACATTCAACTGACGGCAACCATGAATGAACGAATACAGATTATCATCATTATACCCACGCTTGCGGTTTGAACTGAAATAACCTCTGCTTCGTCCGGCATCGGTAATAAGTCCGAAATCGTCTTTGGATGAATTGATAGGTGCACCTAAATTCTTGACCTCGCTCATCGGAATACCTTCTCTTAGTTCGATATAGAATATATCTAAGCCGCCTAAGCCTTCGTGCCCGTCAGAGGCAAAATACATATCACCGTTTTCATCAATAAACGGAAACATTTCGTTGCCCTCTGTATTGATTTCTCTGCCCAGATTTACAGGCGAACTCCATTGTCCATCGCGATATTCTGTTACATAAATATCGGTTCCGCCAAAACCACCGGGCATGTCTGATACAAAATAAAGTTTAGTATCATCAGGCGATAGCGCCGGATGTCCGCACGAATATTCATTGCTGTTAAAGGGTAAATCGATGATATTGCCCCAGCCTTTGTTAGTTTCGGAAGCCATGTATAGTTTCAGCTTGGTGATACCATCTGAAGCCACACGGTTTTTACCTTTGCTTCGGTTATTACTTGTAAAAATGATTCTCTTATAATCTTTGAAAAACGTAGCGGGCCCTTCGTGATATTTTGAATTAAGCGTCTTGCTGAATTGCTCTACCTTAGTCAAAGGCTTTTCTTCTTTTTCCTCCTCTGCTTTTTCAAGATTTCCTAAAGAAGCGCTGGAAGTGGAAATTGCACCTGCTCCTGCCTTTTTCATGGCAATATTGTCTTTTCTTAACTGGGTTGTATCCGAGAAGACAAACAGGTCGAGAAAAGGCGTTTGATTTTGCATAAACACCCGTTTGATAATACCACCTTCATCGCGAGCCGATACAAAAACCAATGAGTTTTTATAGAACATCGGACTGAAATCAGACTGGCGGGAATTGAGCGCGTAGAGATAATCTATTTTATAGGTTGAAGAATCTTCAAAAAAACGGCTATTGTCCATATAGGCAACAGTAAACTTACGCCCACGCATGTCGGCGGTTTGTTCCTGCCCATATCTGCTATACATTTTTTGAGATTCTTTGTATTTGCCATTATTGGCTAATGCCT